>JAPHUJ010000227.1 GCA_026193735.1 Sulfurovum sp. | reverse complement strand
TTATCACATCAATCCCTTTCTATTCTCAATTTATATCAAATTCTACTATAATTCTGTGTATAAAAAGTGAAGGATCACAAAAAAATGCCAACAGTACAAACAACTGAACTCAATACAAGCCAATCCCCTGAAGTCAATATAACCCACTCCCTAAATGTAATAGATGACTTGTCAATGAACCTTGAGGGAACGGTACAAACATTACTTGTACCCGTTTATGAAAAGTTTCCTTTTTTGGCAAACACTTTTTTAGATATTCCATTGGCAAATCTTTTTGCTGCAATATTGGTGTTTTTACTCTTTTTACTTTTCCGTAAACTTTTCACCCTTATGATCATGGGTACCTTACAAAAAGTTTCCAAATTTACAGACACATATCATGATGACAAGGTCATCTCTGCACTTAAAGGACCCGTAAGTTTCGCTTTTATAATTATTGGTGCACACCTCTTTTTCTTACTCATTTTCAAAGAGACCGAATTGATCAAAAACATTCTCAATACACTGGTTGTTTACACTATATTTTGGGCCATTATTTCTGTTATGGAGTCTTTACGTGGTGTCTTTCACCATGCAACAGAAAAATTTAATCCTGACCTTGCCAAGGAGATGGGAAACTTCATTCTAAAAATACTTAAAGTACTTGTAGGCGGTGTCGGACTCGGAGCCATGCTTCAAGTATGGGGCATTAACGTTACTGCCCTTGTCGCTTCTCTTGGACTTGGAGGTCTTGCTTTTGCCCTCGCTGCAAAAGATACAGCCTCAAATATGTTTGGCTCTTTTGCCTTACTTGCAGATAAATCTATACGTATAGGTGAGTGGATCAAAGTTGGAGGTGTTGAGGGGACTGTAGAAGACATAGGGATGCGCACAACCAAGATACGTTCATTTGAAAAATCGTTGATCACCGTACCTAATCAGATTGTATCCAACAGTCCAATAGAAAATTTCTCCCGAAGAGGTGTACGTAGAATTAAAATGAATATCGGATTAACATACAGTACCAGTTCAGAACAGATAAATACCATTGTACACGAAATTAGAACGATGTTACACAACCATGAGAACATTTCTCAAACAGATACTTTACTGGTTAATTTTGAATCTTTTGGAGATTCTGCGCTCAATATATTTATCTATGCTTTCACCAGTACTTCCAATTGGGAACGCTACTTAAATATACGTGAAGACATCCATCTGAAGATCATGAAGATCGTTGAAGAAAACAATGCAAGTTTTGCCTTTCCTTCTCAGTCTATTTATGTGGAACAGATGCCTGGTGAAAATATGCTATAATTCTAACAATTATTAAGAAAGAATATATTTATGCAAGAACTTAAAAAAGTAGCTATACTAGGACGACCAAACGTGGGGAAGAGTTCACTCTTTAACCGTTTGGCAAGACAAAGAGATGCCATCACTTCTGATGTATCAGGAACCACAAGAGATATTAAAAAACGAATCGTAACCATTTCAGGGAATCGTGACTTTGAAGTCATCGATACAGGAGGTATTGATTACTCTTCTGAACTCTTCTCCAAAGTAGCCGAATTTTCACTGAAAGCTGCCGAGATGGCAGATATTATCATTTACATGGTAGATGGGAAAACCCTTCCATCAGATGAAGACAGAGAACTCTTTTATACCCTCCAACAAAAAGGCAAACCACTTGCGCTTGTTGTCAATAAAATAGACAATGACAAAGAAGAAGAGCGTTATTGGGAATTTTTAGAGTTTGGTGCAGATGCAACTTTCCCTATGTCTGTAAGTCATAACCGTTATTTTAATGACTTTTATGCATGGCTTGAAGAGCTCATTCCTGCTCACGAAGAAGAGACTGAAGGTCTCGAACTTGTTGAAGATACAGAGGTAGATCCTTTTGATGAGATCGTCCGTGATATCAATAGTGTCAAAAAAGAAGAGATAGACAACGAGATCAGAGTTGCTATCATCGGTCGTGTCAACACAGGAAAAAGTTCACTGCTTAATGCACTCTTGGGTGAAGAGCGTTCAGTTGTCTCTGATGTTGCAGGAACTACCATTGACCCCATCGATGAGATGATAGAACACAATGACTATAAAATCACCTTCATCGATACCGCGGGGATAAGAAGAAGAAGCAAGATCGTAGGCATTGAGAAGTTCGCCCTTACACGTACCACAGAGATGCTGGAAAAAGCCAACCTTGTTTTACTCATGATAGACGCAACCGTAGGTGTTACAGAACTTGACGAAAGGGTCGCTGGACTTATTGAAAAGCATAAACTGGCTTGTCTTATTGTCATCAACAAATGGGATATAAAAGAAGATAAAACCTATGAAGAAGTCGTAGAAGAGATACGTGATGAGATGAAGTTCCTGCACTACGCGCCACTTATCACCATCTCAGCAAAAACAGGCTTACGTGTCAACAAGATACTCGACCAAGTGACGGATATTTATAAACGATACACCCAACGTATCCCTACTTCTGAACTTAACGATACTATACGTGAAGCCATAAGAAGACACCATGTACCGTCACACAATGGTGCGGTCGTCAACATAAAGTTTGCTACACAGTATGAAACAAAACCACCAAAAATTGCCCTCATAAGCAACAGACCTAATTTTATACACTTTTCCTACAAACGTTACCTGGCTAATTTTCTTCGAAGTAAATTTGACTTTGAAGGCGTGCCTTTGGACATCGTTGCCCGTAAACGTGGTGAGCGTTTTGATGACGACGAATAGGTTTCTTTACTAACACTTCGCTATAATCTCCTAAAATAAATTTAGGACATTATTATGCGTGTACTTACAGGAATACAAGCTTCAGG
>JAPHUJ010000299.1 GCA_026193735.1 Sulfurovum sp. | reverse complement strand
TGATTGTGCTCTTATTGAAAAGTCCATAATTTCGCCATAAATACCTTTGATCTTATGGTTATAAAACGCATCAATATCTACAGTACTTTTGCTATATTTATCTTGAATGACTTCTTCTAAAGACATAGTTGATTCGATATTACTTCGTTTCAAATTGAGACCATGTGTAATGATTTCAAAAGCATTATCATAGAGATGTTTTGTCTCTCTGATAATGGCAGCCATAGAAGTAGAAGGAAGTTCCAAAACAGAATTATTAAGGTACCTGGCACTGTCATATTCTGCGTCAGCTTTTGAACTATCTGTTTTAAACACTCTGTTCAAGAAGTTTACAAGTTTGTTTACAAAGGGTATAAATATAATTACACCCATTATCTTAAACAAACTATCAAATACTGCAAGTTTTAATGTATGGTTATCGCTTGCTATTCCAATGAAGCCACTTATGCCATCTACTGCATATATCATTTGACTCATTAAGACAACAGCAACTAGAGCAGTTACAACATTAAATATCAAATGAGCTCCAGCCAATCTCTTACCATCTATGTTGGAACTGAGTGACCCAATAATAGCAGTAATTGTTGTACCAATGTTGGCACCAATAGTGAGTGCTAAAGCATTTTCATATGTTATTTGACCCACAGAGAGGGCAGCAATGATTAGCACTATCGTAGCATGGGAAGACTGCATAATAACAGTAGCCAAAACACCTATACCTATAAAGATAAGCAGGCCTTTTAGTCCATCAACTGCAAAAGAAGCTAAATCAATAGTCTCCTTAAATGTTTCAAAACCATCTTTCATATAGTGAATCCCTAAAAATAAAAATCCTAAGCCAGCAAGTATATATCCTAACCCTTTTAATGATTTTGCCTTTTGAAAAATCAAAATGATACCAAAGACAAGCATGGGCATAGCATAAGAGGCAATATTTACTTTAAGTCCAAAACCAGCCATAAGCCAAGCACCTGTTGTTGTTCCTATGTTAGCTCCAAAGATGATTCCAATACCTTGTAAAAGACCAATGAGGCCTGCTCCAATGAATGAAATGGTTAGAACTGAAACTAAAGAACTTGATTGCATTATAGCAGTGGCAATAAATCCAAAACTAATACTCTTATAAAGTTTATCTGTAGATTTCTCTAAAACTTTTTCTAATGTTCCGCCAGAAAAAGCTTTAAAGCCTTCTTCCAGAGTTAACATTCCAAATAGGAAAATCGCAACACCAGCAGATATTTCTTTAAAATCCGGACTTATCCAAAAACCATATGCCAGAATGGCTAAAATGGTTGGCAATAATATTTTTCTTAACATTAAAGTACAATCCCTCTAATCATAAAAAATATAGCTGCTGAAAACACTGCCGCTGCAGGTACGGTAATAAGCCAAGCAGCTATAATTTTTTTAACAGCATCTCTTTTGACATACTTGATTTTTTCAGCACTCTTTAGCTGCTTTTTGGCATCTTTGATTTTATCTTCCTCTTTATCTATCATTTTATATAGATCAACTACTCTTATATAGTCTTCTTTTGTTTTTCCACTCTTTTCTTCCAATGTTTGAAGTTCACTTTTGTAGGCTTTTAGGACTAATTTTTCATCATGAAGTATATCTTGCTCATTAGTTATTATGGCCTTTTCTTTGCTTGCTTCAAGATATTCTCTTAAAAAACCGACACCAAAGATACCCCCAATCGCGATATGTGTTGAAGAGACAGGAAGCCCAAGCTGTGAAGCTATAATCACTGTGATAGCCGCTGCCATAGCAACTGAGAATGCTCTCATTTGGTCTAATTCTGTTATCTCACTACCCACAGTCCTGATAAGCTTTGGTCCATAAAGAGCAAGACCAAGAGCGATACCAAGGGCACCAACGGCCATAACCCATAAAGGTATACCTGCTTTTGCAGAAATTCCACCAGTCATTACAGCATCATTGATAGCAGCCAATGGTCCAATAGCATTAGCAACGTCATTTGCGCCATGCGCGAAACTTAAAAGTGCAGCTGCAAAAATTAAAGGTACTGTAAATAACAGGTTAACGGCATCTCTTGAATTTTCAAGATCATTGGCTCTATTGGCAACTGTTGTTTTAACTAACAAATACACAAGTATTGCAACAATAAGACCAAAAATGGCAGCTATAGGAAAAGAAGGTTTTTCGGCATCGGGAAGAAAGACTAAAACATCAACAATTGAAGGCCAAATCTTTTTCAGACCTTTTAGCGTTAAGTAAGTTACAAATGCCCAAGACATAATACCCACAAAAATAGGTACCCATTTTTTGACAGCAGTAATTTTGTCTTCTTTATATACTATTGTCTTTTTAATGGCATATAAAAATATCGCTGCGATTATACCACCCAGTACAGGTGAGATAACCCATGAAGCAGCAATTGTCCCCATTGTACCCCATGATACTATACTAAATCCTGCTGCAGCAATACCTGCACCCATAACCCCACCGACTATGGAGTGTGTGGTTGAAACGGGAGCTTTCATCATCGTGGCAAAGTTTAACCATAATGCCGCTGCTAATAATGCTGCCATCATTGCCCAAATAAAAGGATCTACATTACCATCAAAAGCGTTTATGTCGATGATTCCTTTCTTAATTGTTTCAACAACATCACCCCCGGCGATAAATGCACCACCCGCTTCAAATATACCT
>JAPHUJ010000057.1 GCA_026193735.1 Sulfurovum sp. | reverse complement strand
TCTATTGATACTGTTGACCTTGGGCCTGGAAATGGAAGAGAAGTGTGGCCTATGGATCACGAAGGTATGCTTATTCCTCTTCGTGACAGTCTTGAGGGAACATTATCAGGTTTTGACCTCAGTAAATTGACACTGGTTGCCACGCATACCCACACCGCGCCTTATCTAAATGAGACTATAAGACATTATTACCCCACTCAGGAACCTATAAAGTATAATCCATATTATGATTTTGTAAAAGAGAAGCTTAAACTGGTTATACAGCAAGCCTGGAATAACCGTGCTTATGGCGGACTCAGTTTCGAAAAGGGAGAGGCTGCGGTCGGATTCTGCCGAATTGTTAAGTATACAGATGGTACCCATGTTGTGTACGGAGACACAACCCGCCCTGACTTCGCTGGAATGCTAACACCATTTGATCATACTTTGGAGCTGATGTATACTTCAGACATGAATGGCATATTGACAGGAATTATGATAAACATTGTGTCACCATCGCAAGTATCTGAAGGGGCAGAGTATCTTTCTGCAGATTTCTGGCATGATGTTAGGCTGAAGCTCAAGCAGACTTATGGTGATAATATATTTATTCTCCCTTATGGCGGTGCCGCGGGAGACATGTCTTCTCGTAATTTGGAGGGTACTTCACCAACTCGAAATGAAATTGGTGAAATGATTGCAGATAGCGTTCGGGAACGGTATCCTTTTGCTATGAATACGATTAAATATAAAGTAGAAATGGGGCACGTTGTAAGAGACGTTTATTTGACAACAAAAAGTTATTATCAGAACAATCATCCTGTTTACAGTCAACCTAGGCCTACATACTTGGCTGAGATACATGCAGTACGTCTTGACAATACTGCATGGGTCAACAACCCATTTGAGCTTTTTAATGCTTGGGGAAAAGCTATTCAAAATGAAAGTGTGGCAACGCAGACCATTATCGCGCAGATGAGCGGGCTTAACCGTGGTGGATATCTACCAACCGAAGAAGCTCTTCACGAAGGTGTATACAGTGAACAAACAACGGATGGTTGGTGTGATAACATCGGCGGTCAGCAACTGGTGGATAACTCGGTTGAAATGATCAACAGTCTTTTTGTAGACGATACTGCTCCTGTAGCCAGTAACGACAGTGCGAACACTGACGAGAACGTTCCGGTTACTGTCAATGTTCTTGATAACGATACCGATCCTAATGGAGATACTCTTTATGTTATATCTGTAACACAACCTTTTAATGGTTTCAGCGTAATAGCTACAATAGACGAAAATGATGCTGTTACTTACATTCCAAGCAGCGGATTCAAAGGCAGTGATTCGTTTACTTATACGATCAGTGACGGCAGCGAAACAGATACAGCCACTGTATCGATTTACGTGGGATCTAGCGATGCGGATCTCATTCTACATTGGCAGTTTGAAGAAAACAGTGGCACTATCGCTGCTGATTCCAGCGGTAATAACCTTGATGGAACATTGTACAATGGTCCGGTTTGGGATAATGATGCTGCTGTGGGAACTAGGGCATTGGCTTTTGATGGTGTAAATGACTATGTGAGCGTTGACAGTCCTGCTCTAGATTTTGGTTCAAATGATTTCACTGTTGCTATATGGGTGAAAAAGCTTGAATCATCAGGAGGCGGTTGGGATAACGTCTGGGGTGTGAATAAGTGGGATGTCGGTACCACTTCCAATCGTAATGAATGGAGTCTTGCTTTGACTAACGGAGGTAACGATTTCCCTGTTTTCGCCATTGCCAGCGGAACAACAACTTATAAGATAATCGGGACACAGAATCTAATTATTGGTCAATGGCATCACCTTGCCGGAGTGCGTTCCGGTGATGAGATCCGGCTTTATGTTGATGGTCAACTCGAAAGCACCCAATTTGTAGGTACAGTGAGTATCAATAATGCCGGACGAAATCTTCGTATTGCGGACAGTGAAATAAATGGGTTTCAGACACATGGAATTTTTGATGATTTACGTATTTATAGCCGGGCATTGGCAGAGAGTGAGATTCAGGATAT
>JAPHUJ010000302.1 GCA_026193735.1 Sulfurovum sp. | reverse complement strand
GATGGGCAAACTTTGGGTAATTTTTTGGTTGTGTTTATCGATCAGCGTGTAAGTGAATGCGGAGTCGTTTTGCGAGGCCCCATCGACCCCTGTATTTGTTGCCTTATGGGCCGCTGCACCACCGGTTTGATCTATTTGATCGGCCAGGACCCCTTCAAATTCGGTATCCGGTCCGAAGCGGGTGATGCGCTCGACGATTTCAGATGATATTTTGTCGAAAAGTGAAGATGCGGCAGTTATAGAAGAGGGGAAACTGGCATTTACAACCGACAGTTTTACTGTTAGTCCTCTTTTCTTTCCTGGTGGAGACATTGGTAAATTAGCGGTTTGCGGTACCTGTAATGATCTGGCGATGATGGGTGCAAAACCTAAATATTTGACCTGTTCTGTGATCATAGAAGAAGGATTCTCTACGGATGAATTAGAGAAGATCGTACAAAGCATGAAGGAAGAGTTGGACATCAATGGAGCTATCGTGGTAAGTGGTGACACGAAAGTAGTACCTAGGGGAAGTGTAGACAAACTTTTCATCAACACAACGGGTATTGGAACCATAGAGCAAAAAGGCATCAGCGCCTCAGCCTTAGAAGAGGGTATGAGCATTTTAGTGAGTCGTGATGTGGGAACTCATGGAGCAACGATCTTTGCAGCAAGGGAAGGTATCTCTTTGGAGAGTAGCTTACAAACAGATTGCGCGTCTTTGTATCCTCAGATAAAAGCCTTAATGGATGCAGATATACACATCATCGCCTTGCGTGATGCAACACGAGGTGGTGTGGCATCAGTACTCAATGAATGGGCAAAGAGTTCAGGCGTCTGTATAGAGGTTGAAGAAGAAAAAATACCTGTACAGGAAGAAGTAAAGGGGATATGTGAACTTTTAGGCTTTGAAGCAGTCAACCTTGCAAATGAAGGTACATTTCTGCTAGCCATTGCCAAAGAAGATGAAGTTAAAGCCCTGGAAGTATTACGATCAACACATGAAACATCAGCGTGCATAGGTACTGTAACGATGTTATATAAAGGGAAAGTCATTCTTAACTCTTCTTGGGGTACAAAACGATTTTTAGATTTACCAACGGGCGAACTCTTACCCCGTATTTGCTAATACTATTTAATATCAAAGGAAAAAGCCTATGCATGAATATAGTATCGTTCAAGCACTACTCAATCAGTGCGAAGAGATCGCACAAAAGAATGAAGTAAATAAAGTAGCAAAAATTACCACAAAAATTGGTGTAATGAGTGGGGTAGAGATCCATTTATTTCAAGTAGCATTTGACACGTTTAAAGAAGGAACAGTCTGTGATGGAGCAGAACTCATCATCAATGAGCAGAATCTAAAATTACACTGTAATGCCTGTGGCGCTGAGTTTGAGACAGACGAGATCTGCTATATTTGCAAAAAGTGTGAGAGTTTAAATGTTAAAGTTATAGATGGTGAAGATATGTATCTCATGAGCCTTGAAATGGAATAAGCCCTACAGTAAGTGGGGCCAAAATAATTGTGCAACAGCTACAATAAGTAAAATACCCAGAATATTGAACACGATACCATAGGCTGCCATTGTTTTTATAGAAACCACTCCTGAACTCATTGCTATGGCATTAGGAGGGGTCGCAATTGGAAGCATGAAGGCGTAAGAAGCACAGATCGTTGCCACCAACATGATAAGTGTTGCATCGATACCGGTTTGTTCTGCCACCTTATAGAGAATAGGAAGCATGATCGATATAAGTGCCGTGTTACTTGTGATCTCTGTAGTGAATGTGACCATCGTGGCAATGATAAGTAAAAATATAACCATAGGCATGGTAGCAAAAGATATAAGGTGTGAAGCGATCTCACCGGCCATTCCCGTCTTTGTAAATGCTGCTGCAATAGCAAAACCCGCACCAAAAAGAAACATAATACGATATGGGATACGATCTTTATCTTCCATCCAATTCAAGATCGAAAAAGGCGGTGCGAAAAGAAGGAGTCCTGCCGTAAGAAGTATACCTGGTTCACTCAGTCCTAATCCATTATAGTATGGTTTGATCGGAGCATTCACCAAAAGCATTACGATCAATCCAGATATGACATAGAGTACTTTTTTTTGACTGCTATCAAGAGGTCTGGCATTGATGTCAGTTTCAATGTGATGATCTTTGAGCCCCAGACCCAATACAGATCCAACTACTATAAACATTACAAACACCAGCGGGGCAACCATATATATCCACTGCACAAAAGGGATAGCCTCCATACCCATCTCTTCCATAATACCCATAAGTATGAGGTTTGGCGGCGTGCCGATAGGTGTCAAGATACCCCCTATGCTTGCCCCGTACGCGATACCCAATGCCAAGCGCATTTTAAGTTTTGCTTCCTCTGTCAGAAAAAGTGCTATAGGCAGCAAAAGGAGGGTGGTGGTGGTATTGGAAAGAACAGAACTCAAAAGCCCCGATGTGATGATCAATGCAAAGATAATACCTCTAACACTGCTTGGAAAAAGATTCAGCATTTTATTGGCTATAATTTTGTGTAGACCCGTTTTTTCTACGGCAATAGCGATCAAAAATCCACCTAAAAACAGATAGATGATAGGATTGGCATAATTAATCGTCGTATCTTTCGTTGTCAAAACTCCAGCTGCAGGGAAAAGAATGATGGGAAGCAGGGAAACGATAGCTAGCGGTAATCCTTCGTTGGTCCAAAGTGTAACCATTAGCACAATGACTGCGACCATCAATGACTGCTGAAGTGTAAAAAATACTATCATCATCCCAAATGCGATCACAGTCAATAATAGTGCGATCAATATTTTTCTTGTCTGTTCTGCCATTGGCATTAAATATCCCTTGATTTGTCAATTCTTCTTTTTTATTGTGCCTCAAAAAACTTAAGGGTAGCTCTAAAATCGAAGATTATAAATGCAGAATATAGATCACTGTTATTTATACAAAGAAAAATATTTCATGTCATGCAAAAGAAACCTCGAAAAAGCCTAGATAAATTAACATCATACATTAAAACATTTTAATGATATCTTCTTATTGTATGTGGCTTTTTCTACCCATTAAAAACAAAACTATTTTACGTAAGACTTTGATAAATGCATATAGAGGATGAGAGACTGACTTTTTTATATTCCAAATGCCATGAAGCCTTGAAAGAAGTCCTTTTTTCTCCATAGAAATATCAAGGTAACTAAGCGCATCGATACCTTGCAGACATTTTCCCTCTGCAAAGACTATGATCCCGTCATTGATGTCCATATCTTTACATAAAGAGAGTATCTCAGCGTGATACTCTCTGGCATCTTTGAGTTGCAGATCATAACAGTCATTTAGCTTAACAAATCTAGCGTATCTATTACAAAAAGGACACTCAAGATCATAATAAAGGGTAAGTTTTTGTTTCATGCAATGCTTTCTATTATTTTTATCATCATAACATAATGTAAGACAAGTTAAACTCTTTCTTATCATAGCGATATAGTAGTTCAAATTTTTCAATTTTCAATTTCTTTTTTTCGGTAGATTTTGATTTTATAACTTTTCATAATAAATAATTTTAGTTTTAAGGTATGACCTGATACTATTATAATATGCTATATGAAAAAGGAGTAACAAATGAAAAACAGTATTCTTTCTCTGATGTCAATACTGGCACTCAGTAGTGGGTTATCCTATGCAGGTGCCGATATCGCACCTATAGAAGAGCCGGTAATAAATATACCTATGATTGATAATAGTGCATTTTATATGGGTATTGGTTTTGGTATTTCGTATGTCAATGATAATGATACAGATGAAGAAATCTCCAGCAATACTATGATGCTCCAGGCAGGATATCAGTATAATGAAAATGTAGCAATTGAAGGTCGCTATAGCTTTGGATTCAATACAGATTATGATTCTGGAAGTATAGGTGCCTTGAACAGTGCTTATGATGGTGACTTTTCAAGCTGGGGCATCTATGTTAAGCCAATGTATCCTATCAAAGATGTCAGTATCTATGCATTACTCGGATATGGTGGTGTAATGCTTGATGATCTGGTGAATGGTGATGCCTATGAGAGTGGGTTTCAATGGGGTGTAGGTGCAGGTTATGCATTTACTGATCAAATCTCTGTATTTGTTGATTATGTCTCTTTATATGATGATAAAGGGTTTGATTATAGAGCACAACTTGATGATGTAGAGTCTGATACATGGAGCGTCGGCTTCTCTTATAAATTTTAAGAAAAGGATAGATAATGAAATATACAAGCTTTAAAACATTGGCACTGATTCTTTCAGCTTCTGCATTATTGGTTTTGAGTGGATGTGGTTCCTCCGGAACACCATCTGATACTGAACTAGCTAGGGTAAATCTACCGCCTGTAGCCAATGCCGGTCCCGATCAAAATGTCAGTATTAATGATACTGTAACACTTGATGGAAATGCCAGTTCCGATCCTGACCTAGATACTTTGACTTATAGTTGGAGTTTGATATCAGAACCTGTGGGAAGTAATGCAATACTTTCTGATGCCACTGCTGTCAATCCTACATTCGTAGCGGATAGGAACGGTTCGTATATACTAGAGTTGATAGTGAATGACGGAACTGTAGATAGTGATGCCGATACAGTAACGATTACAGCAATCGTCATCTCACCTCTTAAAACAGGTCAAACCACAAGTTATGCAGCAAACGATGACGGTTTTTACCAAAAAGGTATCTCCCCTAATTTTAGCCGTGATAACAGTACAGAGATC
>JAPHUJ010000214.1 GCA_026193735.1 Sulfurovum sp. | reverse complement strand
TGAACTTTAAATTGTTGGCCACTTGCTTTAATGATTGCGTACATTGCAAACCCTTTATATCTATTGTTTTTTAAAAAGTTCGTGATTATACCCAAAGTTCTTTTAATATTTTTTTAAACTAAACAACTTTCCTTGAGTATTTCACATTTTTATCTTTAATAATGATAATCTGTCCCAGCTAATGCTATACAATCTATCTCCACAAGAGCATTTTTAGGTAATGTTTTTACTGCTACCGTACTTCTCACTGGTTTATGAGGACCAAAGTAATGTGCATAAATGGCATTGACTTTATCAAAATCATTCATATCTGCTAAAAAAATGGTCGTCTTAATGACATCATTAAAATGTGCGCCTGCTGCTTCAAGTACATAAAAAAGATTTTTCATCACTTGATGTGTTTGGTTCTCTACATCATCTGCAGCCATAACACCTTCTGGAGTTAATCCTATCTGTCCAGATGTATAAATAAATCCGTTTACTTCTACTGCCTGTGAATATGGTCCTATTGCTGCTGGTGCTTCTTTTGTTGAAATAAATTTCATTTAACTGTTCTCCTTAATTTCTTTCATAAAATACATAAGATGTTGAGTAATCAGAAAATTCAAAATACACTTTCTTCTCTCCCTCATCTTTTTTGCCATTAAAATTTAAATCATCAAATCCATATCCATAACGATAAGGTCTCATAGTATTATCATTCGTTCCATAGGCTGTTGAAAGTTTATCTATATTAATAAACTTATGTACTAATTTATCACCAGCATATATGTCAAGTACACCATTGGTTCCTGTCCAATTTTGGAGGGAACGACTAAGACTGTTTTGCGTCTCTTGCGTACACCCAGCAAAGAACAAGAGCATTGCCGACAAAAGTAAATTTTTTAATTTCATATCAACCCTTTATTATTTGTCATATTTTATCACTATTTGTTTAGGTTTACACCTTTGGCATTCCAAATTTTTGTGTAATTAACTCACCCTCATCATTAAAGTAAAGATAATAAAGCTTATCCTTTGTAACGGGAAGCCCTGCAAGGTATCGCAATGCCAAGTTTGCTTGCAGTGATCCGATATGCATGACAATCGGTGCAGTGATACCACCGGGTTTATGGTCAGAGATATTAAAGACTTGAAAGTTTGCCGTATCAAAGAAACAAACCTGTCCGTTGAACTCTTCTACACTTGCATAGATCCAAGATGTATTCGTCCCTTTGGCATATTTATCTATCTCTCCTCTTACGGGAAGGTTATCGGTAGCGTCAAGTATAAGGTCATAGGTATTTCCCAAACCTTTAAATGATTCAAAGTCCATATCAAATGCCAAAGCTTTAACAAAAGGATTTTTAGACTCTATAAGAGCAGCTACAGCTTTCGCTTTATTTTTACCTTCATCTTCAAGTGTAAAGGCTATCTGTCTATGTATATTATGGTTTGAAACTGTGTCGAAATCTACCATATGTATCTCACCTATACCTGAAGTACCTAGTGCCATTGCTAATGTACATCCCAAACCACCAGAGCCGATAATAGCTATCTTTTTATTTTGGAGAGCCTTTTGTGTAGTCTCACCCCATAACTGTATCTGTCTGTTAAAGTATTGTTCTGGTGTCATATCAAATCCTCTCTCAAATTCAACTCTTTCTCAAATGCCCATGTTTTACGATGTTCCAACACTGCCCTTTTATCTATGACTTCAACCAGCATGGATTCTTTATCTTCAAGCATCATATCTACTTCACCTTCTGGGGAGACCAGCATTGTGTCACCGTAAAACTTCCATTTGACTTCATTGTCACTGTATTCACCTAAACGGTTTGCTCTGAGTACATAGCAACCATGTAAGAAAGCTTTAGTTTTTATGATCTCTCTCCAACGGTTATGGGAACCAAATGTGGATGCGGTAGGAAGAAGGACAAGGTCGATCTTTTTTTCGGTTACTCTTTGCCAAAAATAGTCAAAATGAAGTTCAAATCCAGCCATAACCATCACCTTAAACCCTTTGATATTGAATGTCATAGGATCTTTGAGTGGTTTTATAGGATTTGCAAAAAACTTCTTCTCATTCCAATGTGCATAGGGAAGAAGTATCTGCTGTTCATAATATCTTGTATTTTTAGGAGTGATCTTCACGATGGTTTTATGATATCCATCTTTTTTAGTAATTATAATAGGTGCTACAAAAACAATGTCATATTTTTCTGCAAGATTTTTAAGAAGTTCTGTATGTTTACGTGTTTGCTCTTTCACCATATTGGGTGCCATTGTCGCAAATTCTTTAAAAAAATGGTTTAGTACATACTCACCAAGGAGCATCACATCTGCATTTCTTTGCTTCGCTTGTTTGAGGTAAAATTCAAGCCTTGTTGCATTCATACCTAATGTTGGTAGTTGGAGCGCTGCTACAACAAGCTGTGCCATTATACATTATCCTCTATATTCTGATTGGCTTGTTCTATCACAGTGATTTTTGTTTTAGCTTCTTCTATGAGTGTTTGCGCCTCTTTGATATTTTTTAAACCCTCTTCATACAGTTTTACAGACTCCTCAAGTGTAATTTCCGGATTCATAAGCTTTTCAAGTAATTCTTTTGAATGCTCCAGTTTTTCTTCAAAGGTTTCATTTTTCATTTTAATACATCCTTGATATTGTCTTCAAATTTATCTAACTCTACTAAAAAAGCATCATGCCCATAATTACTTTGTACCTCAAGATAGCTATATGATTGACCATTACGTTTCATCATCTTGGCGATATGTTCCATCTCCGAGGGAAAGAACAGATAATCAGATGAAAAACTTATTAAATGCACATTTGCTTTAATCCGTGATATGGCATCATGCAATGAGTCATATCCACGACTTAGATTAAACGTGTTGATCGCTTTTACTATATATAGGTAAGAAAGCGGATCAAAAATACGTGAAAAATTATTGGTATTGTACTCCATGTATCTCTCCACTTCGTAACGTCCAAAAAGTTCAAAAAGACCATCATTATTGACATAGTTACGCCCGAATTTATCATCCATAGAATCTGGTGATAAGTACGAGATGTGACCTGCTATCCGTCCGATAGCTAATCCATCTAAACCCTCTTCTTTAAAAGCATCTCTCTCATAATTACCATGCTTAAATCGTGGATCTCTACGTATCGCTTCTACTGCTACTTTGTTAAATGACATGGTCCATGGTCTCGTAGCATACGTGGCAGCAAGAGAGATGATCTCATCTGCAAAGTTTGGGTAATCTACGGCAAATTGCAGTGCTTGCATACCTCCCATAGAGCCACCTACAATAGCACGCACATGGTAAATACCCAGCTGAGAAAGCAAATGCATTTGAGCACGTACCATATCTTTGATAGTCACTACAGGGAATCTAAGTCTATAAGGAACTTCACTCGGATAGTTGTTACTCATAGGCCCGGTCGAACCAAAACAAGAACCTATAACATTGGTACAAATGACAAAATATTTACGCGTATCAATGGCCTTTCCATCACCGATCAGTCCATCCCACCAGCCTGCTTTACGTTCGCCTTCATATGTTCCCGCAGCATGATGAGAACCACTAAGCGCATGACAGACTAAAATAACATTAGATTTATCTTCGTTCAATGCCCCGTATGTTTCATACGTAATTTCATACGGCTCTAAGATACGCCCACTCTCAAGGTAAAGAGGAGAGCTGAAGTGTGCTGTTTTAGTTTTGATTTTCATAGACTGCTTTTTATTTAAGGATATTTTTAGGCTTGCTCAAAAAACCAAGTTATCATTATCCACGAGCGATAACTTGAGTAGTTGATTCATGCGACCCATCGAAAATAAGCACAATATCCTTATTGATTATATTACTTTGTCGTATTTTATCTAATTTGGGCTTTATAACTATCCAAGTGCTTTTGCCAAATCATCTATAAGGTCTTGTGTATCTTCTATACCAACACTTAGTCTAACCAATCCAGCAGGTACTCCAGCCTCTATCAACTCCTGTGTTGAAAGCTGCTGGTGTGTGGTACTTGCAGGATGCGTGATAATAGACTTAGAGTCTCCTATATTTACCACAAGTGAAAATATCTCTGTACTATCTGCTATCTTCTGCGCGGTTTCTTTGTCTGCAACTTCAAAGGAAAGCAGCCCGGAATGTCCACCTTTAAAGTACTTTTGTCCTAAAGCATAGTTAGCATCTGATTTGAGTCCCGGGTAGTTGACCTTCCCTACTTTTGGATGTGCTTCTAAATACTCTGCTATAGCTAATGCTGAACTTGAGTGCTGTTTCATACGAAGCGGCAATGTCTCAATCCCCTGAATATATAACCAAGAATTAAATGGAGAAGGTGCCGCACCCAAGTCACGAAGCAATGCCAAACGTGTTCTTAAGGTAAAAAGAGGAAGTGGTACATCAGAATATACAAGCCCATGATAACTTGCATCTGGTTCATTGAAATGTGCGTAACGCGGGTTACCTTTTATTTTCTCTACTAAG
>JAPHUJ010000137.1 GCA_026193735.1 Sulfurovum sp. | reverse complement strand
TATACAAACTATTATCTCGTAGCCGATAAAAGCATGGGGTTTCTACGCGCCTCACTAGGATATGGATACAGTAGAACCAGTGTATCATACAGAATGGATGGTCTCTTTGGTGGGGTAGAAGCACAGCTATTGCCATGGCTTACGTTATTGGGTGAGTATGATGGTGAGGAGAGCCATGCGGGAATGCAGATATCTATACCACATGAGTGGAGCGATACGGTACAATTGAACACAACGATCGCTTCAAATATTTCTGATGACTATCAAACAAGTTTCATGATCTCTGCACTCTTTCCTCTGCATGAGACCAAGAAATTTAGTGTTCCTCAAGAGTCTGATAAAAATATTTTATCACCGGCTGATATGGGATCTATGCCTACTTCATTGGATACTGTATCCAAACACGAAGATATTATGATGTCAGCAGAAAACCTGGCAAAAGATCTTGTAAAAGAAGGACTTGAAAATGTGACTGTAGCGACTCAAGGAGACAGACTTTATATCTCCTATGAGAATAATGTATATATCTGGAATGAGATAGATGCACTGGGTGTTGTCTTGCGCAAAGCAGTGAAGTTGGCGGGTACTTATACGTCTTTTATGATCGAACCTAAGAAAAGCAATGTGTTGATCACCTCTTTTACGGGTTCTCTGGAAAAAGCAGCCGCTTACTTTGAAAAACCATCTTATGCTACAAAAAAATCTTTTCTTACTTCTTTGGGTCAGCATCACGCTTCAGGGGCGGAAGGGTTTGATGTACATACGGAAGATCTAAACAGTGGTTTACTGCGTACACGTATCGTTCTTTCTCCTAAACTCACAACCTTTGTCGCTACAGAGGTGGGTCTTTTTGACTATCAGCTTTTACTCCGTACTGTAGGGTACTGGAATCTCTACAAAGGGCTGGACCTGAGCGTTCGCTATGATATACCCGTTTCATATAGTGATAACCTTGACCCTGATACCGGTACGTATAGAGATTCTTATAGTGAGGGAGGGTTAAATGCAGTGATGCTAAACTATACGGCCAATATCAATGGTGGGTTCAACACGTTAAGTTTAGGATCTTATGAGTATGACTATGTGGGTGCAATGGATCAATTTATTTATAATTATAATAGACATACTTTTAAGGTGAAGCTTGGATACTTCCAAGATAGAGAAAATGAACTTGAAGACAAAAAGGTCTATTTGGCAAAATATACGTACAGCTATGAACCACTTGATCTGCTTGGAGAGATACAAGTTGGAAAATACTGGTATCAGGACACAGGGGTGAGTATGAAAATTAAACATTTTTTTGGAGATGTTGCCGTTTCATTGGAGTATCTTCAGACGCAGCCTGATGGATATTTAGGAGGCTCAGAAGCTACCAATAAATATGCAGGCTTATCGATAGAACTTCCATTGGACTTTCGTAAAAACCGTTCCAGTGGGAACATAGGTCAGGTCCGAGGGGTAAATAGTTTGAGTTATAAACTGCGTAGTACTATTGCCAGAGCAGATGGTACGAATACTATCGTTCCATCAAGCGGATCAGTACCGGTCACCGATTTTGAGAGTGAAGAGTACCTGCTTAACCGTAATCGTATGGATCTTGGTTATATTAAAGAGCATGCAGATAGACTATTGGATGTATTTTAAAAAGTATAGCATCATCATGAGATAGCTCTGTGCGTTTTTGCATGATGATTACATGTTTGTTGTGATGTATTTTATACCACTCCAGGCATGTTATCGTTTGAAACTTTTGAAAATCAAAACAATCACTACTAACTCAATACCTATAAGTAAAAAATGTAGATCATAGACCTGATCTTGAGGATTTTTGATACCATAGTGTGCAAATACTTGATAGATAACATAGGCAATTCCCATTCCCGCAAGATAGCCAAGTTGTTTGGCTGTGTCAAGCTTGGTTAAGAGTATATCTGTTTGTAAGAGCAGGGTTTCTGCTCTTATGAGATAGCTGCCAAAGAGAAATGTAATCTGATAGCCGACATAAAGCAGTAGTGCAGTTTGATAGGTATAAGAGGCATAAAGAAAATAGAGCATCACCAAGAGTAATACTAGTTCTACAAAGAGAGAGATCCTGAAAAACCACTCTGCATTGAGTATGTGATGATAAAAACGTGCGACAATCAACATACCCATGGCAAGAAGTACACCCCCCAGTGAGTAGATAGAGGGTTCAAGAGGTGCATAGAGCGTAAAGATAGCACCCACACTCACTCCCAAAAAGACTGAATTGAAGAATTTGTATCTGATGAACCATGATGGGATAATTTTTAACATGAATGATTATACCTTATTGTTAATATTCTTAGTTTGACTAGATTTTCATACTACAGGATCTATATATTTGATCATTGAATATTCTTAGTTCCATAGAACTTCCTCACAATTCAAACCGCGGTGTTGTTTCCCTTTCCTTTTTT
>JAPHUJ010000352.1 GCA_026193735.1 Sulfurovum sp. | reverse complement strand
GCAATTCGTGACAGAAGAGCCAAAGAACAGTATAATCTTACACAAGACGAATTTATGGTAAAATTAACACAACAACTTCAAGAAGGTAAAATTTGAGTAGACAAAACGATAAAAACAACAGAGGCAGAAAAAAGGCTGATGATACCATCATGAACGATGATATCAGAATCAATGAACTTAGAGTTCTAGGCGATGATGGTGAACAGTTCGGTATCCTCTCTCGAGATGAAGCGATGCAAATTGCAGAAGAGAAAGGCTTAGACCTTGTACTTATGTCTCCAGATGCAAAGCCTCCTGTTGCTAAGATCATGGATTACAGTAAATACAAATACGAACTTGAAAAAAAGAAAAAAGAAGCCAAGAAGAACCAAAAGATCATAGAAGTAAAAGAAGTGAAATTTTCTTGTAAGATAGCTGAAAATGACATAGCATATAAAGTAAAACATGCCAGAGAGTTTTTAGAAAAAGGAAAACATGTAAAACTGCGTGTATTCTTAAGAGGACGTGAAATGGCAAACCCTGAATGGGGTGTAGATGTTCTCAATCGTGTCTGGCCTATGCTGGAAGACGTAGGAAATCTAGAAAGTAGGCCACATCAAGAAGGGCGTTATATCAATATGTATGTAACCCCACTTAAAAAATAGGTTTATAACACTTCATCTTTCGACAGATATTTAACACTGTACCATGAGTACAGATTTTAAATCTCTGTCACACCCAAGGGCATTTCCTTCGGGTAAATCTAAAGCACTTTAAACCTATTTTGGTTTGGGTTATTCTTTGATCTCATAATGCAATTTCAATCCCTCGCTTGTCATGACAAATCCAGATATATTGATCTTCCCTTCATGCACCAGGTTATGATGCTTTTTACATAGAGGTATGAGATTGTACTTATGGTTTTTGTGGAAGTGGTCTATCTGGCCTTCTTGATTTGCATTTTTCTGTTCCACGATATGATGTACATCTTCCACACTCTCTTCACATAAGGCGCACTTGCTTAGATAAAGGTTTTTGTTGTACTTACTGCTTTTTTGTTTACGTAGTTTTTGTATGTCACTTCCCCCATGGTTTAGGTTTTCTCGTATGGTTTGTGCCATTTTCAAAAAATCGTTATCCATATGTAGTGATTTTGCAAATTCCAATCCGTAAAGGCTGTCTCCCATACCTAACTGTAACACACGGTTATAAATGAGTGTATCATTGCTTTCATCATACTTGATGCCCAAATGCAAGAAGATGAGATGTTTCAGATTTTGTAACTGAGGAATGCTTCCTAGCTGGTGTAAGTGCGTAGCAAAGATAAAGGTTGACCTAAGCGAGATGAGCCTTAAAATGGCACTAGAAACGATGGCAAGAGCAGATTCTGTCTCTGTGCCTTGGCTTATTTCGTCCCCTAAGATCAAAGAACGTTCATCTGCACGGTTAAAGATATTTTTGAGTTCCATCATTTCTACTGCAAATGTTGACAATCCTTTGTATAGGTTGTCTTGTGAAACGATACGTGTAAAGAGTTTGTCATACAGTCCAAAATGGAGTTCCACCGCAGGTACAAAAAAACCTGCCTGCGCCAATACTATGGAGAGACCTATACTTTTCATCAGAGAAGATTTTCCTGAAGAATTGATACCGTAAAGAAGCGTACCTAAAACATCCTCACCATCACTGGCATTGAGCGTGATGTGATTGTGTGTAGTACCATTATTTTCGCCTAGAAAAACATCATTAGGTACATAGATACCGCGTTCATCATTAGATTCTATGATGGGGTGACGCAGTGCAGTTGCTTCGTAAAAATTACCTTCTGCTATGATCGGGCGGGAAAGGTTCATTATTTTTGTACATTTTGCATTAGAAATAGCAACATCTATGTTTGCTATAAAGACTATAAGCTTGTCAAGCAGTAACGAAAATCTGTTTTCAAGAAGATCAAGACTTTCTATGTAGCGTTGTTTGACAAGTGAAACAAGTTTAATTTGAGATGTTTCATAATTTCTGGTGATCTCTTCAAAGAGGGGTGCATGTACTTTGACCGCATTTTTTAAATATTTGTAATGAAAGTCTTTAAAAAAGTGATGCTTGTTATCAATGGTCACGAAAGAGTCTTTGAGCGACTTTTCTATAAGTGTAAAACGGTTTTTCGTAAGGTTGAGAAAGTACCCTTCACTTTCCAAATAGCTCACAGTGGCATACTTGGCCGTACCCGAAAAGAGTTTGTCTTTTTCAAAAAGTGATTCAATATGTGTGGCTACATTGTCCATCTTGTCAACTTCTTTTTGTTGACTTCTGACAATACTGTCAATGGCAGGGTAGATGCCATCTTTAAAAAGATTGTCATTGATCTGCTCTATACGAAACCTTGCACAGACATCAAGCTCAAAAGTGTCATTTAAGACTTTCAACATCTCCTGTGTCTCATCATGCAGATTGTCATCTATGTCAAGGCCATTACTTTTGGCATCTTCAAGAAGTTTCAAGATCGCTTCTAAAGACATAGAAATATACGTAAGTTCAACAGGGTGCAGTTTACGCAGTTTGATACGTCTTGTAATACGTTCAAGATCATAGATCTGCTTCAAATGCGTCTCAAAACGATCGATACTTGGCAGCAGCAGTTCTGTAAGGTTATAGCGTTTTTCAAGCAGTTCTTTATCGCAGATAGGGTTAAGCAGACGCTCTTTGAGAAGACGTTTTCCAAAAGCGGTAGAAGTTTTGTCGATAAGGTCAAGCAATGTAATGTCAGAGGGGTCACGAGAGATGACTGACAGTTGCTCCATCGCATTGTTACCGATGTACATATAACGGTTATTGCCCAAGAATTGTGGCTTGTTCATCT
>JAPHUJ010000074.1 GCA_026193735.1 Sulfurovum sp. | reverse complement strand
GTGGATATGCAATGAAAATTGATGATATTAAAGCTGCTGCAGCACTTGGTAATGTGACTGCTATGGGTATGGCACAAAATATTGTTGATGAAGCACAAGATGCTAGATTCTACATCAGATATAGATTCTAAGATCATTTAACAAAGGGTTCTCCTTTGTTAATCTTTCTACAAAGATTTTCTCAGAAAGGAACTTTGGTCCTTTCTGATTCATCTACTAAAGCTTCACATTTTAGCTCAGCTATTTTCTACACAATAAAATCACTTTTTTTCTTTATCCTTCTTATATACATTTAAATTAAATGAAGTTCAGTTATAATTATGGCCATGTATAAAACACACAATAAAAGGAATACTATGAAACAATTGACAAAAGGCTTGCTGCTTACACTGCTTGTCTTAATGGGACTTACAACAGGTGTTGTTGCTAATGACACTAAACCAGCTACACACAACGTAACTATCTTAACTGTAGATAACAGCGATGGCAAGATCACACCTAAAACAATCGCTGCGGCATTTGAAAAAGCAGGGTTTTTCATCAATGACAACAGAGATATGACAGCACCATGGTTAAAACAATGTAAAGCAGGTACTAAAAACTTTGCAACTGTTGATTATGATGTATATAATCTCTTCACACTTTTCAAAAAAGATGTAGTGGTAAGATTGGGTAAAAAATATCCGAACATTGGTCTTTTCTCTCCTATGAGTATGTCGATCTGGACAAAAAAAGGGACAAAAACGATTTCTGTATCTTCTTTGAGTGCTGCTGCTATGGCAGAGATCATGGGAATCCCTGTGGATGATGAAGAGTTGGTTGCTTATGGTAAGCTTGTCCAGGACACACTTAGAGCAGCGCTTCCTAATGCAAAACTAGAAACGGTTGCTTATGAGATGAAAGATCCAACAGGTCCGTTGGTTTCAACAGCACAATTTGCTATAGATCCTGATGGAGATTGGGAAGAGATCAAAGATGAATTTCAAGCTGCTTTTGAGGCTGAGTTAATTCCCGCAATGTTTATCAATGCTGGATTTAATGACCTTAACTATGATATGGAAGAGAGTGGCTATGAAGGGTATACTTTTTATGATGTGTACTCAATTTGTTATCTTGAAGTTATCTATACGGTATCTAAAACACATCCTGAAGCCGGGGCATTTGCGCCTTGTTCAATGTACATGTACCAGAAAAAAGGGACAAATACTATGGAGATCGGATTCCCTTCAGTATATAACTGGATAGCATCATTGGCGATAGAAGATAAACCATCTCATGATGTTTTAATCATGGCACAGAAAAAAATGGAAGCAATATTAGCAAAACTTACAGCTAAGAAGTAAGTATGTCTCTTGTGGGACATTCTGTCCCCATATATTATGTAAATATATCTCTTATTATAAGAGATATATTTCATCTTCTTTTTTGATCATACCCTCATCAATCACTCTGGCAAAAATACCTCTATCATTTTTAAGAAGTTTGGGTAGATCTTTATCTATGTTGGAGAGATGATCACACATGGTACAATTTTGACTTATCTCCAGTGTAACATCACCTATACGTAATCGATCCCCTGCTGTTAAGTGGTATGGATTGTAATCTATTAAAATATTTTCTCCCAAAGCACCAAAAGGCAATTGTATATGATGATCATTTGCTAAAGTATAACTTACTTCTGACGTGATAAGGACAGAACGTTGGATGTTTTTATCATAATATTTGTCTTCCAAAATACCTTTTGGGTCTAAGCTAAATATCTCTTTTTCGACTCTGTGAGAGGACCCTTGTACGGATACAAATAGGCTTATCACCTTACCTACATTTTTCAAAAAGTGCTCCTCTATATTTTTTTAAAATTGTACCATAAAGATTTTATAGAGGAGGAGGATTTATTTGGGTTGTAAGTTTTTTGATGGTTTCTCTTTTGAGTATGTCAGAAAACTCAAAGGTCTTTTATATTATCTTTAAGTTTAGATTTTATGTAGGGGTTTCAGTGAACATAAGCAGAGAAGATACAATAGAACAATTTTATAGATTGGTTGAAGAAAATATAGATAGTGGCATGAAGTACAGAGATGCAATAGAGCTATCTGCAGTAACGATAGGCGGTCTTATACCAGCTAAAGTATCTCAAGCTATGGGGAAGTATCAAGAAGCTATACACCCGCAGTCTCATCTATCACAAGAAGACAATAAAGATGTTTTAGCACTTTTAAGTATGGGAGTGCTTTGGGACAATACTTATTTTAATCCAATAGAGCCTGATCCTTCTACTCCCTTGGAAAATACTTTGGCGGAATCCATTTATTTTATTATGAAGTATGGCAGAGAAGAAGATGGGCTTAAAAAGGCACTGGAAGCCAATGCAGAGAATGTGGGTGATGTGGATATGCGGGCTAAAGCCATACGGAGAGTATTGGGAAAAGTATGAAACGACGTCATTTTTTAGCTTTAGGTTTTTGTGTTGCACCCTATATGACAGAGGTGTTAGCGATAGACTATAGAGAGAGTAAACCTGAGGCCTGGACATCCTCTTCTATCAATGATGCAGCTATGGCACTTTATGGAAGAGAAAAATTCGCAACCATCCAAAAAAGTGAAGACATAGAACTTATAGTACCTAAGGCTATAGTAAGAGATCCAGAAAATATACCCATCTCAATACATTCAAATATCAAAGCGAAAAGCCTTGCTATTTTCCAAGATGCCAATCCTAAGAGTTTAGTGGCAGTGTTTGATGTGAGTGAAGATAGTATTATCGCGTATGAACTCAATATTAAGATGGAATTTAAAGGCACTGTTTTTGCCGTACTAGAAGGCATGGATGGGGAATTGTATTATGCACGACAATATATTGATGTACTTGTATTAAGCTGTCTGGCTTCCAGTGGATAACATCATGGACAGATATGGTTTAAAATGATGCTATATTGATTGTCTTGGGTAAATTCAGCATGTTAAATAAATTATATTTATAATAATTATATCTTTTTATGGGAAAAGGTGTTACATAGAGAAGCAAAATATATACATTATAAGAATTGATTCATAAATTTTCTTATTATTTTTATTTTATTTCTATATAATCTAACACATGACGCAAATAAGGCAAATATCCTTAGTCATTTTAAAATCAACCAAGGAGGACTAATGAATAAGATAAATAAAGAAGAGCTTGAAGTAATCTCTGAAGTATCAGAACAAGAATCAAGAAGAAACTTTTTTAAGAAAACAGCAACTTATTCTATGGGTGCATTAGCTGCGGCTAGTGTTGTCGCACCTGTCACAATAGATGCGAGTGAGCATATTAAAGCAAATGCAGAGGATGATCCAAATATCATGGAGGAGAAGCCATGGAGTCTTAAATTTGGTGATGATGTAACGGTAAACAAATACGGTATGCCTTCTCCTTACGAGCATAACGTGATCAGAAGAACAACGCCTATTCTTTCTTCTGGTAACTATAGAGCATCAATCGCGGTAACTCCTATTCAGGATTTGAATGGTATTATCACACCTAATGGTCTTTTCTTTAATAGACATCACGGTGGTACACCAACCATTAATCCAAATGAACATAGACTTATGATTCATGGTCTTGTTGAGAAACCAATTGTTTTAACGATGGATCAACTTAAAAGATATCCAAATGTAAGTAGAATTCACTTTCTTGAATGTCCAGCAAATGGTGGACCGGAGTGGAGAGGTCCTCAGTTCAATTCAATCCAATTTGCAAAAGGATTTATGTCTTGTGCTGAGTGGACTGGTGTCTACATTAAAGATATTCTTAGAGATCTTGGTCTTAAGCCAGAAGCACAATGGATGCTTGCAGAAGGTATAGATAATTCACACATGGGTAGAACGATCCCTGTAGATAAAGTACTTGATGATGCAATGATCGTTTGGGGTCAAAATGGTGAAGCATTACGTCCAGAACAAGGATACCCAATAAGAATTGTTGTACCAGGTTGGGAAGCAAACTTATGTGTTAAATGGTTATGTAGACTTGAGTTTGCATCTGAGCCATTCTATGCAAAAGAAGAGACATCTAAATATACTGCATTGAAACATACAGGTAAAGCAATACAGCACTTCTATGCCAATGAAGTGAACTCTGTGATTACTTCACCATGTCCTGAGAAGCCATGGTCAGAGCTTGTAAAAGGCGATATAGTAGAAATAGAAGGACTTGCTTGGTCTGGTATGGGAACAATTACAACCGTTGATGTATCATTTGACGGCGGTAAAAACTGGGTAGAGGCATCACTTAAAGGATTAGTACTCGAGAAATCTTGGACTAGATTCTCTATCATGCATGAGTATACAGGTAAGCCAATGCTTCTTAGTTCACGTGCTTCAGATGATGCTGGACACATTCAGCCAACTGTTAAAAATGAAAGAGCAGCTGTAGGAATTGAAGGTGTATATCATAGAAATGGTATTCATACATGGGAAATAGATGCAAAAGGAGAGGTTACAAATGTACAAATCTTATCATAAAAAAATTATTGTAAGTACATTACTTGCATCGGTAGTATTTTTAGGAACTGCTTGTAATGCATCTAATGATAAAAAGAGCACAACTGAGACAAAGAGTACCGTAACAGCGAATACTCCAATGAATACAGAAGGTTTTACTAAAAGAGAAATTGATGCTGTAGGTCCAGCAAATGCTTTAGTGTCTGACAGTGTTAAGAAAACATATGAGCATAACGGTAAACTTACTGTTGATGGTGGAGTCACATATCCAATCGTTAATGGTAAAACAGGTGCCTACCGTGCGAATAAAGAAGCACACACCGTGACTGTTAAATATGGTAAACCCGCAACTGCAAATGAGCAGAAAGCTTGGGATATCGATGTTATGCCAGACGG
>JAPHUJ010000167.1 GCA_026193735.1 Sulfurovum sp. | reverse complement strand
GTCTGGGAGACTACAAACAGGTGAACTTATGCTACTTGACACTTTTGGTGGTGGACTGACTTGGGCAAGTGCTTTACTTCCATTTGCTGGTAAATCAATCAATAAGCAGGGATAAACTTGAAAATAGGGTTTATCGGTGATGTTGTAGGTAAACCTGGACGCTTGATGATAAAACGTCATTTAACACGTCTCAAACAAGAACATTTTATAGATCATATGATAGCGAACTATGAAAATGCAAGTCACGGTTTTGGTTTAACAGAAAAAAACTGTATTGAACTATTGGGTTACGGCATCGATACGATGACGGGAGGTAACCACAGCTTCGATAAAAAAGAGATACTTAACCTCTTCGATACCTATCCTCTCATCCGTCCTATGAATTACCCGAAGGCAACGCCTGGGAAGGGGATTTATGAAACGACTATCTTAGGATATGAAACAGCGATTTTAAATCTTATGGGACATTACACTATGCCTATGGCCGATAATCCTTTTACGATGATCGTAGAAGTCGTTAAAGGATTGAAATCACAGGGTATTAAACATATCATCCTTGATATACATGCTGAAGCAAGTTCGGAGAAGCAGGCACTTTTGCATATGCTCAAAGATGATGTATCTGCGATACTTGGTACGCATACACATGTAGCCACAGATGACCTGCAAGTGAGAGACGGCTGTTGCTATGTGACGGATGTAGGACTTACCGGTTGCTCTGATGGAGTAATAGGTATGGATAGTGCTGTACCCGTGAAACGTCTTCTTACCGGGATCGGAGGACATTTTGATGTCCCTGATGAATGCAGATCACTCCTGCAAATGGTTGTATTTGAACTGGATGATGATGGACGCTGTGTGGGGGCTGAGAAGATCAAGATCTATGATGATAAACCAAAAATAGTCACGAAGGCGTGGATGGATACCTAAGAATGAAAGATATTTATCCTTAGCTGTTACGTTTGATCCTTACTTTCTTGGGGTTAAAAAGTGCGATAGCTTCTTTGATCATGGGTTCTTCAAGCAAGGTAGAAGGATCTTTTTCTTTGGCTGCTTCAGTCTCTCCCGCTTCTGGAGCGATACATGAACTTTTCATTTCAATATCTTCTATCATCGAAGCAGAATCTGCATCTTGATGAACAGGTTTCTCTTGTTCTTGAGGTGCTTCTTCCTCTACGGCTGGTGTATCAACTTTTTTTTTAGGGGTATTAATGATCTTGGTTTCAAAACCAAAAATATCTTTAACAAACATATTGATAAGTCCCCAATGTGTAATGAGCATTTTCTTATCAGCACCATCAGCCATCGAACCCCATGTAAGTTTATTGTCTGCAAAGCTTTCAAACGAGATATTACGTTCAAAACATGCACCCAGATCATAGTCTCTATCGTAAAGCTTTTTGACAAGTGTATCAAATGTTTTTTGATGAGGATCTATTTGCGGTGTAAGCGGTTTTGGTGCTACTGGCTCTGGTTCTATACTTGGTTGCTCCCCAACGATAGGCATTTCTTCTTTTTGTATAGGAATCGTATCAGGCTCCCCTGCAATGGCTTCTACTGCGGGAAGAGAAACTTCTGGTGTTTTTTCTTCTGCAGATGCCTCCTCTTTAGGCGGTGTAACAGGAAGTGTAGCGATGATCTCCTCTTCAGTAATGGTAATCACTTCTGGTGGCATAGAGAGATCTGGAGAGGGAGTGGTTACCATGATCTCAGAAACCTCAACACCTTTTAGTTCCTGTTCCAGACCACGTATCATGGTATCTATATCTTTGATCTCTAAAGATTCCATCATTTTAAAAAGTGACAGGGAGAGTACAAACTCACTATCACTTCCAAGAGAGAGTAAGCTTTTAGACTCTGAGATCACTCTAAAAAAACGCTCTATGATCATAGGGCTGAACTTACCTTTTCCATTAAGAAGCAAGTCTTTGAGATAGAGTGTCAGTTCATCCAGTATCATCTCCGCTTCATAATCCGCTGCCATTTTAATAAAGGCTAATATTTTTTCTGTGTCCTTGGCCATGATGTCCGAGAGTAATGCCTCCAAATGACTTGGTTCAATAATACCAAGCATCCCAGTAACAGTGTTTACATCTACAAAGTTTTTAGAG
>JAPHUJ010000275.1 GCA_026193735.1 Sulfurovum sp. | reverse complement strand
TGATAAATCTTATGAAGGTGCAACAGTGACTTTTTTTGGTAGTGAGGATGAAGTGGTCATCCGTACTAAAATGAGTTCAAAGGCATTGGGTGAAGATGTCGGTGATAAAATAAGAACGCTGCTTCAAGATACAGGAAGCTTTGAAGTAAGACGTGTCGATATGGTCGGTGCTAAAGTAGGGTCTGAGTTACGTGAACAGGGGCTTATGTCCATGTTGCTTGCTATTATTGGTATCCTTATTTATGTTTCATTTAGATTTGAGTGGCGTTTTGCTGTGGCTTCTGTAATGGCACTTATTCACGATGTTACCATTGCTATGGGAATGATAGTTTTGTTCTCTGTTGAGGTAAACCTTGACATCCTGGCAGCACTTTTGACCATACTAGGGTATTCACTGAACGATACGATCATTGTATTTGACCGTATCCGTGAGGGGATCAGAACGATCAAGGATCCAGATCTTGGAGCTATTATAGATGAGTCTGTGACACGTACGCTTTCACGTACGACACTTACATCACTCACAACATTCTTCGTTGTACTCACACTCTACTTATTTGGTGGAGAGATCATCAATGGGTTCAGTTTCACTTTACTCGTGGGTATTATAGTAGGTACATACTCTTCTATCTTTGTGGCCTCACCTATCTTGATGTGGCTTGGTTTCTCAGTAGGCGGATTCAGAGAAAAAGAAGCAGTAAAACTTAAAAGAGAAAAAGAGAAAGAAAAAATGCGTGCTATGTACGAAAATGGTACACTGTAATTACGTTATAATAATTAAATATTTTTCCTGAAGCTTCATCTGAAGCTTTAGCGGAATGCGCCCCATGGTATTTCCTGCGGGCGATTAAATAGGAGTTTTTCTCTTATGTAAGAAGAAAAGAAAGGGAGTTTTATGAATTGGGGAAAAGTTTTTTATATGTTTTTTACTTTGATGTCACTTACGACATCTGCAGCATTTTTGTATGAGCATTCTGTGGTCGCATTGTTTATAGCAGGGTCTGTAAATATGATCTCTACTCTTTTGAAGATAGGGGTACGAAACCTGCTTTCAGCTGAACTTTTGGCTGGTTCTTTGGTCGCAGACCTACACCTTCTGCCGGCATTTTTTGCCTTACAGTTTTATGAGAACCATTCTTTAGCTACAGGGTTGGTAATAGGTGCCGTTATTGCGAATCTTTATACTATTTTTATCTCTATGATAGAGAGTGCGAAGGAAAAGGCAGATTTCTAGTATTTAAATAGGACGCTTTTCGAACAAAGTCCAAAAAACTACGCCAACGCTCAGTTCTCTTCAGCAGAGTGCTTACGCAACTAGGTGCTTTTTTTGGCTTGAACTAGATACTTAATATTTGATTTTTAAGCCTAGTTAGGTATCTTGCATGTATATTACTTTTAAGGAATGACACGTGATAAGTATGCCTACCCTTCATGGAACAAACTCTGAGCTCAAACGAGAAGAGATCAAAGTCTATTTTCAGTACTGTTATAAACGTTATGAGTCACTCTTTAATATCGTTGCAGATGAAAGCGCTTATTTTCAGAAAGCAGATCCTCTTCGTCATCCTATTATTTTTTATTATGGACATACCGCTACATTTTTCATCAACAAATTTAAACTGGCTAAGATCATTGATAAACGAATAGACCCTGAATTAGAATCTCTTTTTGCTGTTGGGGTCGATGAGATGAGTTGGGATGACTTGAATGAAAAACATTATGAATGGCCTAGTTTAAAAAGAACACAAGTCTATAGAGATAAAGTCTATTCAGTGGTTAATCATCTGATAGATACACTTCCTTTGGAACTTCCTATTACAGATGATTCAGATTGGTGGGTCATTTTGATGGGCATTGAACATGAAAATATTCATCTTGAAACTTCTTCTGTACTTATACGTCAATTGCCTTTTGAATCAGTGCGGGAAGATGCAGCATGGAAAGAGTGTGAAATGGTTGGGACAGCACCCAAAAATGTGCTTTTGGATGTAAGTGCGGGGACTGTGATACTGGGCAAAAATAAAGATGCAAAACTTTTTGGCTGGGACAATGAATATGGAGACCATCAGGCACATATACCTGCATTTAAAGCCGCTAAATATCTGACTTCCAATGCTGAGTTTTTGGCTTTTGTTCAAGATTCAGGGTACAGTAATGATAATTTTTGGTGTGAAGAGGGAAAAGCCTGGAAAGCATATACAGATGCAAAACATCCTATGTTTTGGAAGAAAAAGAAAGTGGAGTATACGCTTCGTACATTGAGTAGAGAGATAGATTTGCCACTGAATTGGCCCGTAGAGGTGAATCACTTGGAAGCATCAGCGTTTTGTAAGTGGAAGAGCCAAAAAGAGGGTACACACATCACTTTACCTACAGAGGATGAATACGTAAGATTGCGTGATGAAAGCAAGGTGCTTTCCTACTTGGAATGGACTGCCAAAGGTGAAACAATTGCAAATATCAATCTTGAAGGTTATGCCTCCTGTGTGCCTGTTGATACCTATAAACATGGCAATTTTTTTGATGTCATAGGAAATGTCTGGCAATGGTCACGGACACCTATCTATCCATTTGAAGGCTTTAAAGTGCATCCCATTTATGATGACTTTACGGTACCCACTTTTGACGGGAAACATAATCTTATCAATGGCGGTTCTTGGATAAGTTGTGGAAACCTTGCTACGCAAAAGAGCCGTTACGGATTTAGACGACATTTTTATCAGCATGCAGGGTTCAGATATGTACAGAGTGAGTACGAAGAGACAGTGACGACCAATATCTATAATACTGACAGTATTATTTCCCAGTATTGTCATTTTGGCTGGGGCGAAAATGCTTTAGGCATAGAAAATTATCCGGCACATTGTGCGCGCATTGCTATAGAGTACATGAAAGACAAACCTAAGAGAAAAGCTTTCGATATTGGCTGTGCCATAGGGCGAAGTACCTTTGAACTAGCGCGTGAATTTGATGAAGTCATAGGCGTTGATTTTTCTGCACGTTTTATACAGGAAGCCGAGGTACTCAGAAAAAATGGTGTATTGCGTTATGCTATGAAAACTGAGGGGGAACTGGAAAACTTTTATGAAGTGAATCTTGCAGATTTTAACTTGGAAGAGGAACGTCAAAAAGTCTCATTTTGGCAAGCAGACGCCTGTAACCTAAAACCAATTTACAAAGATTTTGATCTTATTTTTGGGGGTAACCTCATTGATAGACTCTATGACCCTAAAAAGTTTTTAGATTCACTGGCTTCACGTCTGAATGATGGAGGTATACTCATCCTCACCTCTCCATACACTTGGCAGGAAGAATCTACACCTAAAGAGAAATGGATAGGCGGATACAAAAGAGACGGGGAAAATGTGACTACACTTGATGGACTCAAAGAGATACTTGGAAATGATTTTGAACTCATCGATACCAAAGATGTTCCGTTTGTCATACAGGAAACAGCAAGAAAACATCAGCACACTATTGCACATATGACAATTTGGCAGAAGAAGTAAAACATGTTTAAAGTTGTTAGCCGTAAAGGAACACACACTGTAAAATGGGATGAATCCAAGAAAAAGTTTGGTACAGATGATCTGCTTCCTTTATGGGTTGCAGACATGGATCTGGCTTCGCCAAAGTGTGTACAAGAGGCGATGAAGAAAAGGGCTTCTCATCCTTTGTACGGTTATACTATTTACCCTGAGAGCTACTATGAAGCGATTCAAAACTGGATGAAAAACCGTTTTTTCTGGCAGATAGAAAAAGAGTGGATCGTGCCTTGTTATGGTGTGGTGCCCTCATTGAATTTTACACTCTCTGCCTTCAGTGAAGAGGGGGATGGAATCATTGTGCAAACACCTATTTACCCGCCTTTTGTAAGTTCCATAAAGCATAAGAACAGAAAAGTACTTGATAATACTTTGGT
>JAPHUJ010000120.1 GCA_026193735.1 Sulfurovum sp. | reverse complement strand
CTGTCAAGTTGTCTGGCTTTTTCCTCTTCACTGTCTGCTTCAAACCATCCTATGGCAGTAGGGTAGATGAGCAGTTCAGCTCCTTTGAGTGTCATAATACGTGCAGCTTCAGGATACCACTGATCCCAGCAGACAAGTACACCCAGTTTTCCTACAGAAGTTTGTATAGGTTCAAAACCAATATCCCCGGGTGTAAAGTAAAACTTCTCATAAAAACCGGGATCATCAGGAATGTGCATCTTACGGTATTTGCCTGCAACAGAGCCATCTTTTTCAAATACGACGGCTGTGTTATGGTAGAGTCCTGCTGCGCGTTTTTCAAAAAGTGAGGTAACCAATACCACATTATTTTCTTTGGCAATACTACCCCAAAATGCTATATCTGATTCAAAGTGGGCAGCATAATCAAAAAACTTTGTATCTTCACTTTGGCAGAAATATTCTGTTTGATGAAGTTCCTGTAGAATGACAAGTTGTGCCCCATTTTTCGAGGCTTCTTGTATCTTGTCTATAGTGACTTGGATGGTTTGTTCTTTACTGCCATAGTAAGATTGTTGGATAAGCGCTGTTTTCATAAAAATCCTTTTCAGTAGGCTATTTGCATGGTAGAACAGTGTAGGCTTCCACCTTGTTCTATAAGTTTTAAACAATTGATAGGGATGATCTCCTTATCTGGAAATATTTCTTTAAATATCTCTCCCACTTTAGTATCATTTTTGTCAACATAGGTTGGGTAAATGAGTGCATCATTAGTGATGAGGAAGTTGGCATAGGTTGCAGGGAGTCTTTCATTTTCGTCATTATATTTTGCTTCACACATCGGAAGGGGGATGAGCGTATAGGCTTGTCCTTCTCTTGTGGTAAAACTTTTCAATTGTGCTTCCATGTGTTGCAGGGCATCGTAATGTTCATCATTTTTATTATCGCACTTGACATAAGCGATTGTCGTTTTATTGACAAATCTGGCAAGTGTGTCAATATGACTGTCAGTGTCGTCACCAGCCAGATAACCGTGGTCTAGCCACAAAACCCTTTGTGCACCTAAATAGGTATAGAGCTTTTCTTCTATCTCTTTCTTACTGAGCCCACCGTTTCTGTTTGGGTTGCAAAGGCATGCGGATGTAGTAAGTATAGTGTCTTCTCCATCACTTTCCAGAGATCCGCCTTCCAGAACAAAATCAATTTGTTCAAGAGGCGTAATGCCTAAGTAGCCTTTCTGATGTAAAGTTCTGTTGACGGTGTTGTCAAGCGAAGCTTCAAATTTACCGCCCCAGCCATCAAAAGTAAAATCCAGAAGCCGGACTTCATCATTTTCCTTGATGCTGATGCAGCCATAGTCACGTATCCAAGTGTCGTTGGTAGGTATCTCTATGAAAGTCATATTCCGCGTGGAGCAAAACATGCTTGATATCTTTTCTTTGTCTTTACAGATGATGTACACGGCCTGTCCATAGGCTATGGCCTGTGCGATACGTATGAAGGGAGAGAGAGATGCCTCTAATTCTGCCTCATTGTCTATGTTGTGCCAGTCTGTCTCTTCATGAGGGAAAGATAACAGTACTGCACGTTGTTTTTCCCACTCTGCTGGCATCCTGATCATCTTGTTCCTTTTTTATTGTGTATTTTGGTATAATCTTGCATGGCATTTATTAAAATAAATAAACAAAATTTCTATCATAATCTTAACCAAATTGCACTAAAAACTGGCTCAGTTGAAAAGATCGCAATTGTTCTTAAAGATAATGCGTATGGTCACGGGCTAGAACTTATGGCTAAACTGGCATCTGAGTTTGGGATCAAACATGCAGTGGTGAAAAAAACTGTAGAAGCAGAGCTGATCAGATCTTTATTTGAAACGGTACTTGTGCTTGGTGATACCATCATAAAAGATGAAGTATATTCTTTTACCATTAATACGCTACAAGATATCAGGCAAGCCCAAAAAGGTGCAAAAGTAGAACTTAAAGTCGATACCGGCATGCACCGCAACGGTATCGCTTTGGATGAACTAGATGAAGCACTTAGTCTGATACAAGCACAAGGTTTAAATCTTATAGGTGTAATGACCCACTACCGCAGTGCAGATGAACTAAGTTCTGAACTCTTTTGGCAGCAAAAACAGTTTGAAACAGTGAAACAGAGAGTGAAAGAAGCAGGTTTTACAGGTGTTAGAGTGCACTCGCATAACACAGCTGCTGCTCTTCGAATGAAAAGTTTTGATGAAGATTTGGTGCGTGCAGGCATAGGCGTGTACGGATACAATGAATTACCAGATCCTTTTGATGAAGTAGCGTTACGTCCTGTGATGTCACTCCATGCTAAAAAGGTTTCGACTAGGGTATTGAGAGCAGGGGAACGCATCGGATATGGAGGAGACTTCATCGCTGCACATGAAATGACAGTATCTACCTATGATCTAGGCTATGGTGATGGATGGTCTAGAGGAGATAGTGCTCAACCTTATATTACAAGTGAAGATTTACCTGTATTGGGACGTGTATCTATGGACTTTATTTCACTTGAATCAGAGAAAGAAGAAGTGTGTGTAATGAATGATGCACAAGTAGCTGCAAAACAATTGGGGACTATTTCTTACGAAATGACTACTGCATTAACTAGCGATATATTAAAGATCGTGATTTAATTCTGCATTTGCTGCATAAGAATTTCTTTGGCTCTTTCTCTCTCTGTCTTAGGATTTTGCTGGATTAAAACTTTTGTTTCTTGGGCAGTTGTTTTTTCCTCTTCATGGGTTGTTATTTCTGCTGTTTTTTTACTCTGTACTACTGTATCCAATTTTTCTGTTTTGAGCTCACTATATTTCTGTTCTTCATATAATTGATCGGCTTTTGGTATATTTGATATATCTTCTTTTTTATCGTTAGGGTCAATTTTATTTGTTTTGTGATTTGGATAAAAGAAAACAAAAAGGATTAGTATTACAATCATACCGATAATGATACTTTGTATATTTTTACGAGTAGATAATATTTTTTTATTGTGATCTTGGCTTTTATTTTCTTGATAACTGTTCTTTACTTCACCATTTTCATCAGCGATTTCTTGAAATATCTGGTTAAGGAGTTCATCTTTTTTTGCTTTTGGTTTTTTCAATATTTTCTTTTCTCTTCTTTTGATTTTAGATAGATTTTTCAGAAGTATATAAATCTTCTAAATGATCTATAGGACTTCATTGTATACTTCTATCTCTTAAGAAAGTATAGTATTTAAGAGCTATAATTTGGTTTTATTGGATTGTATTGAAGTGTGAGTTGGTGGAGATGAGGGGAATTGAACCCCTGTCCTAAAATAGATAGAACTATGACTCTACATGCTTAGTCAGTGTTGTTAATTTTAATCTTGCTTTGTACTACACTCAAAACTCTACAAGACGAGCTAAAATTCTCACACCATGGCATAGCTTCCACGGTGCATAGTCATCAGATGTTATACTTCAAAATCCGGTTAAGATGACACTCACCGGCGAAGCAGTCCTCCGCGTTAGCGGGGTTAATGACTTACGCTACTGCGTAAGCTGGACGATAATCTGTGTTGTTTGCGTTTAAATGCGAGTGGGCCGCGTAACGGAATTGCCCAGTCCGACATGCACATAGCCCCGACTACTCCAGTCGAAACCAAGTCATCCCCATATCTGAAAGATGGTGGAGTTTAACACTTTTTGGTTAATTTGTCAATAGGGTGATAAAAGCCGGTTTCTGTTATCAAACAACAAGTAAAAAAAGAGTTATTTTTAACCAAAAATTTAATACTTCAAACTATCGACTACTTGGGCAGCTGTTCCTGATTTTTTACTGTGTGGCTGATAGAGGTAATTGTGTACCTTCTCTGGGATATGCTCAGGTTTTTCTAATGCTTCAAACTCTTCTTTTGCCGATTGTTTTGCTTTAAAGAGCGCCATTTGGACCCTGGAGTAGAAGTTTGCTGCTCCTTCTCCTGACGTTTCTATGGAAAGAAAATTGGCTTCTGGAAAACGGTTTGTAACTAAAGACTGTACACCATCAGAGACTGCAGACGAAGGCATACATCCAAAAGGTTTCACTGAGATGACAAGATGTGCGATGTTCTCTTTAACAGATTCTATGAGGTGTGCCACTTCCAAATGGCCTTCGCCGCCTTCACAGTCAAGTGTATAGTACTCTTGACT
>JAPHUJ010000257.1 GCA_026193735.1 Sulfurovum sp. | reverse complement strand
AGAGTGTGACTTTTCAGGCTATAAAGGCAGACAAGCCATTGGGGAACTTTTTATTATCGATGATCATGCTAAAGAGATGATGAAAGATGGTTTTAATGACCATCAGGTAAGAGAAGCCATGAAAGGCAAGGGTATGAAAACCATTGCAGATAAACTCAAAGAGATGCTTTTATCAGGACAGACAAGTTATGAAGAAGCCATTCGTGTCGGATTGATGGACGGCTAGGGTAAATGTTTAACCGTAAAGCATTCACCCTTTTAGAAGTACTTATTTCCATTGCGCTTATGGGTATTGTGATTGTTGCTCTTTTCAGCGCTGTGGACATGCTTCAAAACTCCAATCAACAACTTTTTAAATATTTGGAAAAATCTAAACAAACAACCAATGCCACTAAAGTATTGTATTTAGATATTATGGGTTCTGATGGTAATATCACGGTTCAAAAAGATGAATTTACAAGATTATGTATGGAAGAGACACAGAACTCACTTTATAATTTGCCTATGGCAAAAGTATGTTGGATCGTCCTTAAAAAAGATAAAACACTGGTACGAATAGAAGGAAATGCCTACCATTTACCTCTAGGATCAGAAGAAAAAGTCGAAATAGACCCCGTCATGAGTGACATAGCGCTCTTTGACGTGTATCATGAAAAAGATAAGGTTCTGGTGCTTCTGCAGCAAGAAGGGAAAGAACCCATAAGTTTTATGTTGCAGGGGATTACCACACCAGCAACAAAGAAAAAACCTACAGAAAATACAGCAACCCAGACTCCTCTAACTTCTGCACCAAGTACTCCTACTATACCTACAAAATAATAAACTAAAACGAACTAAACAAACTTTTGCTAAAATAGCTATAATTGTATGTTTATCATGAAGGACTACGAGATGCAAGAAATGTATGAAAAGTTGGGACTATTTTATCTGGGTAAAGATATAGATAAGCAGAGCATGGAAGCCACAGAGGCACTGACACTGCTTAAAAACAAGAATTTTACTACCCATGCAGCGATCATAGGTATGACAGGTTCAGGGAAAACGGGACTGGGTGTCAGTATTATAGAAGAAGCGGTCATAGACAATATTCCTTCTATTATCATAGATCCAAAAGGAGATATGGGAGACTTATGCCTTACCGACCCAAGCTTTGCTCCTGCCTCTTTTGAATCATGGGTAGCAGATGAAGCAAAATCCAAAGATACCAATGTCAGCGAGTATGCCAAGAAGATATCTGCCATGTGGAGAGAGGGCATAGAGAGTTGGGGACAGAGTGCTGAACGCGTACAAAAGTTTCATGATGTGAAAAAGACCATCTATACCCCAGGAAGTTCTGCCGGGGTTTCCATCAACGTGATGAGTTCTCTGGAAACGCCACCTACTGAGATCATGGAAGACAGTGATACTTTTGCCTCATATTTGAAAAGCACTACAAGCTCTTTACTCTCTTTGTCAGGTATAGATGCCGATCCTTTAGAATCAAAAGAGTACATTTTGCTTGCACAGATCATCACAAAATCATGGATAGCAGAAGAGAACCTAAGTATAGAAAGTATCATAGGGAAGATACTCAACCCTTCTTTTAAAAAGATAGGGGTATTGCCTCTGGATGACTTTTATCCACAAAGTGATCGTTTTAAATTGGCCACTAAATTTAACGCATTGCTTGCAAGTCCGAGTTTTTCACTTTGGCTGCAGGGAGATAGTTTGGACATCCAAAAACTATTGTATGATGAAAATGGTAAAGCCAAAGTAGCTATCTTCTCTATTTCGCATCTTAATGATGAAGAGCGTATGTTTTTTGTCACTCTGCTTCTCAATAAATATATTGCATGGATGCGTCGACAAAGTGGTACCTCTGCACTTAAAACACTACTTTATATGGATGAGATCTTTGGATTCTTCCCACCTACCAAGAGTCCGCCAAGTAAAGAGCCTATGCTACTGCTTCTAAAGCAAGCAAGAGCCTTTGGAGTAGGTGTGGTACTCAGTACGCAAAACCCTGTAGATTTGGATTATAAAGGGCTTTCTAACATAGGTACCTGGTTCATAGGTAGATTGCAAACGACACAAGATATAGAGAGGGTTATTGATGGTCTAGGAGGCAAAGTAGGTTCAAGTTTCGATAAAAAAGAAATTAAGAATCTTTTATCAAATCTGAAAAAGAGAACCTTCTTTCTTAAAAGTGCACATTTGGATGATATTAGACTTTTTAATACCCGCTGGGTGATGAGTTACCTCAAAGGACCACTTAAAAGAGATGAAATTTCTATGCTTATGCAAGAACAAAAATCAGTACAGAATATAGAAGTGGAAAGTGTAGAGGCTATGGTTGAAAAGAGATCTGCATTGGAAAGTTATCAAAATATCGATGCATCCATCCCTCAATACTATGAAACCGATGCATCAGAACAAAATATTTTTTTACCCACCTTGGGGGCTAAAGTAAAAATACATTTTTATCAGCAACAAAAAGGCATAGATATAGAGAGATCATTTGAACTCTTTGTTCCGCTTGATGAAAAGCAACAACGTATTACATGGGAGGATGCGGTAGAAGAAGAACTGGCTTTTGATAGATTCCCCCACACTGCGCCTTCTAATGCAAAATTTCACCCACTTCCCGAGATTGTTTTGAAAGACAAGGGGTTATCCAAAGCAATAAGAGAATTAAAAGAGACACTTTATCGTGAGCGTGATTTGGAGTTACTGCGTTGTGTCTCCCCTAAATTGGAATCTAAAGTGGGTGAAACACGGGCTGATTTTATCGTTCGCCTGCAAGATGGTCTTAATGACAAAAAAGAGCTTGAGATAGAAAAACTTCAAACACGTTATGGTAAAAAAGAGAAAACGCTTATATCCAGACTCTCTCGTGCCAAAGAACGTGTGGAAAAAGAAGCATCTGACTCTACAGGTTCCATGATAGAAGCGGGTATAGCAGTCATTGGTGCCCTATTTGGACGCAAAAGTCCAACAAGCATAGGTCGCGCAGTCAGTAAAGGTAGCAAGATACTCAAAGAGCGCGGAGAGATGAGCAGGGCTGAAGAGCGTATGGTCACGATAGAAGAAGAGATAGAGGCATTGGAGTATGAACTGGAAGATAAAATAGACGCACTCAATGAAAAATACAGTGTAGACAATTGTGAAATTGAGACATTTAGTATAAAGCCAAGAAAAACTGATATAGATGTAGAAATATGTGCTGTAGTATGGAGAGTAATCTAAAAAAAGTAAAGGCTAAAAGAAATTAGCCGCTTGAACCTTTGCTGAGAAGAACTCAAGCGTAAGTACATAAGAGTCTTAGCTTTTACTTCCTGGCTTTATGGCAACGCTACCTTCTTTACATAGGGGACATTCCTCTGGAGAGAACATTTCAAAAGTAAAGTCGTCAAGTGCAAAAAGAGGTATATTATTGGGTAAACTGCATTCCTTTTTTGCGGTACCTTCTCCACCGACACGTTTACAGAACCCTCTGTTTGCCAAAGAGGCAAATGCAACCACAACACCACCTAATGCTTCTATGGCTTGGGCCGCTTTAAGTGCAGAACCACCTGTGGTGATAATGTCTTCACAAATGATGATCTTTTCACCCTTTGCAACTTCAAATCCACGACGTAGCTCCATACCACCCTCTTTTTTCTCAACAAAGATAGAACGAACATCAAGCGAACGAGCAAGTTCATAACCGGCAAGTACACCACCTAGGGCAGGTGCACACACGGTATCTACTTCAATGCCGTGTGATTTGATCATTTGGGCAAGAGCATCCGTAAGCAAAGAGGCTTTCTTTGGATATTCAAGGACTTTGGCACTTTGAAGATATCTGTTTGAATGATTGCCGCTTGCTAAAAGAAAATGACCTTCAAGTAAAGCATTTGCCTCTTTATACGCTTTTTCTACATCATAAGGTTTTTGCATATTTTATACCTTAAGTATATCAGCTTCTTTTGTTTTAAAAGCCTCGTCTATTTTTGCAATGTACTCATCTGTAAGTTTTTGTATTTGATCATGCGCTTTTTTAGATTCGTCTTCGCTTATCTCTTTGTCTTTTTCAAGTTTTTTGATTTTGTCATTACCATCTTTTCTTACATTTCTGATAGAAATCTTTGCATGTTCAACCATGCCTTTGGCTTGTTTAACGATTTCTTGTCTCTGTTCGCTTGTCATTGGAGGGAAAAAGAGTTTGATAACGCTACCATCGTTGTTTGGGTTTACGCCAATGTTCGCTTCCTGGATCGCTTTTTCAATAGTAGAAAGAAGTGGCTTTTCCCAGGGAGTAATAGTGATCGTTGTAGCATCTGTAGCAATAACACTCCCTACTTGTGTTAAAGCAGTCATTGTTCCATAGTAGTCTACTTTAATATTATCTATGATACCCGTAGTTACTTTTCCTGTTCTAAGTGTAGAAAAGTCTCTTTTTAGAGCATCGATACCCTTTTGCATATTTTCTTTTGTATAATCAAAAATCTCATTTACCATAACTATCTCCTTGGTATTATTTAGGGCAATTTTACCCTTTTTTACCTTGTTATGTATTTAGATAGTGTAGATAAGAAAGATATTAAGAAGAGATTTTTCTTCTTAATAAATGATTAGTTAGCAGTTGGTACTGAAGGTATAGCGCTTTCTTCTGTTTTTGGTGTTGCAGGTACAGCTGCATTAGACGAAGTATCAGTTGTCTCAGCAGCTGCTTCAGGTACTGAAGGTATAGTGCTTTCTTCTGTTATTGGTGCTTCAGGTACAGCTGCATCGTTTGCAGGAACGATACTGTCTGAAACGGTCGGTGCCGAAGGTGCTGCAGGTGCAGTGTTTCCTTTTTCTGCTGTTGCTGGTACTGCAGGTACAGCTGCATTGTTTGCAGGAATGATGCTGTCAGCAACAGATGAAGTATTGGCTGTAGTATATAGGTATCCCAATACTAAAGTATTTACAATAAATGCAAATGCCAGCGTAAAAGTAAGTTTTGCAAGAAAACCAGTTGGCCCTTTCGCTCCAAATACAGATTCGTTACTTCCACTGTATGCTCCAAGACCTATACTTGAGCTTTTTTGCAGAAGTACTGCAATTGTGATTGCCAGTGCAAGTACAATTTGTACGATTAAAAGTGTTGATGTCATCTATGCCTCTTTATATTGTTGGATAGCCCATTGAAATTTGGGTATAATTT
>JAPHUJ010000017.1 GCA_026193735.1 Sulfurovum sp. | reverse complement strand
TGTGCATCTGGAGCCACAAAAAGTTCACGTATCTTCTTCATACCCAGAGGCTTAAGAAGTTTAAAAGTTGCTATCTTTATTTTCACGGACCATGGTTTAACTGTCACAACACCTGCAGAAGAGAGAAGTACCAAACAAGGTGTGTTAAGCAGTGTAGCGACTTTTCCGCCAAAAGAGTGTCCCATAGCGATAGTTGCATGGACACCCAATTCATCCAAAAAAAGTTGTACTATGTTTGCGTAGTCTACTGTGGTCAGTATCATGTCATTGCTGCTCTTACCAAAACCAGGCATATCTAAGTAAAGATGTTTGAAATCCGGCAGAGCATTACCAAATGCCTGTTTCATGATCTCTTTATTGCTTCCCCAGCCATGAAGTACGAGCAGTACCACCTCTTGTGTCGGATTTACTAACTCATAAGCGAGTTTAAAAGTATGTTCTTTATATCGTATCTCTTTAGATGCCATTATTTGTCACTTATGTAAAATTAAGTTATTTTAACATAAAGCTACTATTCGTTGGCTTCTATGGATGATTTATTGTTTATGTTCCACTTTAATATGTGATGCTAAATGTGTATCAAATTAGATATCAGTTTATTCGCTTTTTGACAGAAGAGCACATCCCGTACTGATCTCTTTGCGTGTAGCGTTTATAATGGATTGTATCTCAATATCATCCGTCACAGCTTTTTCGATCACTCTCAAAGCATCTTTTGATCTGCCCGTCCGGCACAGCAGATCAGCCAAATTATTAAGTGCCAGGGGATGCGCCGGTTCAAGAGATAAAAGCTTACGATAGCTTTGTTCCGCAGCAGCGAACTGATGCGAATGATAATAGGCATTGGCTAATGCAAAATGGATATCAATATCTTTCGGCCAACGCAGCAGAGCACTTTGATAAGCAATGATCGCGTCATCCGTCATCCCTGTTTTTTCAAGGTCATATGCAGCGCGCAGAAACGTTTTCGCTGAAGCGGATACAGGCAGGTGCCCCGGCGGCAGAAGTACAACTCCCCAGTTACCGCTTCGTTTCCACAGTGCCGCAAATGTTGCGATGGGCAATGCTTCATTCGGTTGATCGGAAAAATGCATTAAAATGGTTCGCTTTTCCTCATCATATCCTGTCACGGGTGCGTAATGCCAGAATGGATACCATGAATAGCCACGGTTGACCAGTACGATGATGGGATGCTGTTTTCCAAGTTCGGCAAGAAGTGCATCAAACGTTGGGTCCAAAGGATAAACAAGTAGACCATTGGCCCGTGCAGTAGACACCAGTTCTGCCTGTAGAGTACCGCCTTTTACAGGGATCAATGTCCGTTCGTCCAGTTCATACCGTGATAAACGGGGGACATAAGATGTTGTTGATCGCCAATACGAGGAGATCATCTCAATAGACGTTGAACCACACAAGTCGGAACGCGGAGAGACAAAAGGGACTTTGATATTTGAAGAAGCATGATACTTGCCTGTAGGCAAAGGCTCTTTCGGCGTACAACCGCTTAGTATGATCCAAGCGAAGAATGCCCATAGTAAGGAAATGTAGTTGTTTAATCTCACATTAACGGATAGTACGAGTAAAGTTAAACACTTTTGTAAGTCCGAGAATATCAGTGATCACCAAGAGTACAAAAACAAAAACAACTGCACCGATCAACGAACCGACCGCACTACCGCCAGCTGGTAATGTATCTATTTTATTAGCGATTTTAGATGCTTCTTCATCTGTCATCGAAGCAACTCTCTCTTCAATCATTTTCGGATCAACATCCATCTGTCCCAATATTTTGGCTACATCTTCACGAGCAGTAAATTGAATGACTCTCTCTTTTGGAGATACCTTTTCTGAATGTTCAAAAAGTGCCTCAGTGGAAGCCATCTGTGCCCATGAAGCCTGAGTGAACAATGAAATACTTAAAATGACTGATAAAACAAGTTTTGAAATGCGCATGTTAACCCTCTTTATATTAATTTTTGATCTTTAATTTGATATTATAGATTCTAATTATATTAATGTTAAATGAACCTTAATATCTTATTCACTTTACGAGGAGTATATTAAGTCTGTTCACAGGATATCTAACAAAAAAGTATAGGCTTAATTATCTCTTGTATCGACGACCTTTCCAGTGATATCAGAAGCCGAAAGAACTTCGGAATCGGTTATTTTTTCGGTCTCCATATTTACACAATTTTGACAAATTTTTTAACTTCTTTACAATCACTACTAAGTGCAGAAAATTGTCTCTTATCTTGTCAAATAATGAGCGGAGGACAGCGAGAGTAATCAAAAATAAATCTAAATAAAATCATAATATACGTAAAAAGTCCACATATTTGCAATGTAACCAATTTAAAGGTTTTTTATTATTTTTGACTTCTTGACTCCTTTTTTGAAGTGTTTCATTTTTTATAGATATATTTATGATAGAGTATTATAAATGATAATTATATGGGGAATATTGTATGTATAATAATAAAAATTTATCAAAATTTCATCGTACTGTATGGGGGACACTCTTTCTATTTATTATTTTTACTATTGTATTTTTCATCTATGTCCGATCAGAAAAAGCGATTGATGCTGCAAATGATTTACGTATTAAATCTTATTTACTTATGGATGAATTACGTCAAAGCTCTAATGATCTCACACGTATGGCACGAAGCTATGTAGCAACAGGTGACTCGATCCATAAAGACCATTTCGAAGAAATTATAGCTATAAGAAATGGCAAGAGCCCCCGTCCGATTGACTACAATAATATCTACTGGGATCTAGTTGGACAAAATGACAAACGTCCCCGTCCCTATAGTGATCAAACGATCTCCTTATTGGAACTGATGCACCAAACCGGTTTCTCAGATCTGGAATTGGAGAAACTATCCAATGCAAAAAAATATTCTGATGCTCTAATAAATATCGAATATGCAGCAATAGGTCTTGTTGATTCAAATCCAGAAAAAGCAACTCTACTCTTGCAAAATGAAGATTATTATCGAACCAAAGCCGCTATTATGCAACCTATTAGCGAAGTTCATAAGATGGTGGATACG
>JAPHUJ010000175.1 GCA_026193735.1 Sulfurovum sp. | reverse complement strand
AAGATGAACTTGCAAGAAGTTGTTTAATCGTTCAATAGTCTTATCAGTCCCATGGGTGCATATTTGGCCATTGGACCACCTGCTACCCATTTTTTCATTGCATGTCCACCTACTAATATATAATGACTGCCATCATCTGTTTGACTTATGGTGGTGGAGTATTTTAGTAATTCTTTGGTTTGTTCGGCATCATTATCTGCAAAATGTCTTGCTAAATACTGAGTGTATATTTCAGACTTATCTCTCTTGTTGAGTTGATATGCTTGTGCGATATAATCCATTGCCCCCACAAAATAACCAAATATCATTGGGTGTTTGCTCTTGTCCTCAAGTAAAAATGGATTGTTCATTTTGGGCATAGCAAGGGACTCTTTTGTGAAAATATCTAATTCTTCACCGATTTTTGCATAAGGTATTGCATCTTTTTTTTTCAGAAAATCAAATAACCCCACAAGAAACCTTTTTTGATATTATTATATCTTATGTATTTATAAATTAAGTAAATTAAGAAACCCATTTGTACAAAAAAATTAGTTGCTGAATGGCTAAAACGTACATGTCCTATAATCTTCTGACTACTTAATAAACCATTGGACTTATAGTATCCTCACGAAGGTGAAGGATCAGACATTATCCCCTTAATATATTAGACAGGCAATAGTATAATAAAAATGTCAAGAAAATGTCAAAATGAGTAAGAAATATCATGAGTGCAACTTTTGAGATATTTTCGAGACTCTAAAAAAATTAAAACATCTTCAAAAATAGTTGTTTTTAAGCACACTTTGAACACAGTAACTACTTTCTATTCAATATACTCTCTATCTATACTATTCACATGGCTCTTTAAATTTTATAATTTTAGTGTAGTATATATATACTAGTAAATAAATTTTCAAGAGAAAAAATGAATAAAGTGTCAGATTTTTTAACTTACAACCTCGATACTATTGGAACCATTATACTTATTGTGTCCCTTTTCCCTATAATGAAACTAATGAAGGAACTTCCTCCTGGAAATTTTCGAAAATGGTGGGGTGCTATGATGGCATTGATCCTCCTCTTTATTGTAGGGTATATATATTATGTACAGCAACACCATTATGACAGTGGTTTTACTCAAAATACGATCGTTCCTTACATCCTCTTCTTTGGATCCATCTTTGTCTATTTTGCCACCACACTTTCTTTGTGGACCACACATGATATCAAACGTATCTATACTTTGGAGATCGAGAACAGCATTGACCCGCTTATGGGAATATATAACCGCCGCCATCTTAGTCGAATCCTCGATGATGAGTTCTCAAGAGCGGTTCGATATTCACAGGAATTCTCAATTCTTATGCTTGATATCGACTTCTTTAAAAAGGTCAACGATAACTATGGACATGACATCGGTGATATGGTTTTGAAAAACTTTGGAATACTTTTGAAAGAGTTAGTTAGAGAAACTGACTCTGTAGCACGTTACGGCGGTGAAGAAATTATGTTTGTCTGCCCTTTGACTGGTGGACAACATGCAGTTGCGCTAGCCGAACGATTACGTCAAAAGATCGAAGCTTGCATCATGGTTCCTGCTGATGTAAAAAAAGGTATTGCAGAAGTACGTATTACTGTTAGTATCGGAATATCAGCGTATACTCCAGACATATCAAGTGTAGAGGATTTAATCAAACGTTCGGACATGGCACTCTACCGAGCTAAAAACGAAGGACGTAACTGTATTTTCATCTGCGATGGAACCACACCAGAAATTGTACTGTTAGAAAAAGTATAGTTTATTGCAAGGCACTTGAGAAATCTTATAATATCTATTGGTAAATAACAATTTGGGTACAGTAACTTACTGCCGTAGTGTAACGTAGGTCTGACAATGAGCTAACAAATTTGGATGTATCTATCAGACTATCGAGGCGCCAGTGAAGCAGTATGGAGAGGATGCCGGAGGACACTTTTGCCCGCACGGAAGAGCACCATGCGTAGGTACTGACTTATTTAGTGAGAGGTATAGAGGTATATAGTAATAAATACTCCTTTCTTAACGTAAAAGAACACTTTCCTTTCACTCGGGTTAAATCTCCTCAAAATGAAGAGTAAAAAATCAGGAGACTAGTCAATACATAAGGCTGTAGCTTTTATTTCTTGAGTACAAAGAGCATTATCAACAATACTCAAGTGAGGTCTCCCAACAATAATTCCAATACCTACTTCACCTTTAATACAATACATTGTATTTGCTTGTACATCCAGTGTTACAGAGCTTGTTGATTCTGTTTTTGCCCAAAATTCTATTTCAGTCGGTTTTGTCTTATATTGTAAATAACCACCATTCTTTAAATTCCCTATTATTTCATCCGTTCCATCAGACTTTTTTGCATGGACATCATAACTAACTCCGCCGCCAACAAAACTTGATGGACGATATATATATATTAAACTTTTATCTTTTTCAACTTTTTGCATTTCGCTAAACTGTGGACCTTTAGCAGAACATCCTGACAATAAAATAGCACTACTAACGCCTATTGTTATTAATGCTATTGATTTAAATGTTGTTTTCATTACTTCCCTTTTTTTTGTATTTATTTGAAATTTGTATATCTATGTTGTGTCTGATTTTTAACAAACACTTTTTTCTATCTTCACTACTTCCTCCTGTATTAAATAAATTTCGTGTTT
>JAPHUJ010000229.1 GCA_026193735.1 Sulfurovum sp. | reverse complement strand
GGATTGCTTGTTTTTATTTGTGAAATTTTTTTGAAGAGAGCCTCATTCTGTGCAATTTCTGAGCTGAATTTTGAAAGTAGAGGTATCGACTCTTCGTATGCTTTTTTCGTTTCTTCAGAATTCATCACGCTATTAAGATGAGAAAGTGGTGTAAAGAAAAGCGCTAATTCTTCATCTAGGTCCTGTAAAGGCTTGAGAACTTTCTCATAACTGGTCTCATCATTTGTTGTAATGTTGTGAATGATCTCCCTTTGTTGGTTTAAGAGGACATCTAGATTTTGGGGAAATTGTTCTAAATTATTTATTTTGAATTTTTGAAACATAGGTTACTTATCCGTTATTTTATTTTTTTGATTGTAGCATATTTTATAAAAGGAGATATTAATTCTTACAGGATGATTTAAAATTGTATTACTTTATTTTTTTGAATGGTTTAAATAAAAGTAAGAGTTTTGGTAAAAGTAAGAGATCTGATATGAGGGCAGCAACCATGACCAGCATAGTAAGTAATCCAAAATAAATGGTTGGAATCAAATTTGAAAGCGTTAAAATAGAAAAACCTATAACGATAACAAGTGTGGTGAAGTACATAGCATTTCCAATACTATTGCTTGTTCTATGCATGCTAAAGTAGTAACGATTATCTTTTGAAAATTCCACTTCAAATCGATGGATATAGTGTATCGTGTCATCTATGCCTATACCCATAGCAATGGCCGCAATGGTGATAGTCATAATGTCAAGAGGAATGTGTAACCAGCCCATAAAGCCAAAGACTAAACCTATAGGAATAATATTGACAATTAAAGCAATAAGTGTGAGTTTTAAGGATCTGAAAAGTACAAGGAACATGAGGAAAACGATGAGTAGTACAAGACCGAGCATCATGATCTGCGAATGGAACAGGGACTGCAGCATATTGTTGTAAAGTACCATGAGGTTTGACAGTTGCACAGTAGCGACATTAGGATCTATGATATGCCTTAGGTCATCTTTGATTTTTTTCAGTAATGCATCCCTGCGTAACGCTTCATTAGAGTCTATAATACGTGTAGAAAATCTTAGCTGGTTATGTTCAATATCGACATAGGGTAAAAGTATAACATCTCTATATTTTTGAGGTAGTTTTTTGTAGATGATAGCGAGGTCGACACTGTCTAGATTTTTGTTCTCATTAAGTATTTTTCCTGTATCAAGAAGCGTGGCAAAAGATTGTACTTCACCTATTTGTACCAGGTGTGTTAAATAGTCATGTACTTTCTTTATGATTGTGATCTTTTCATCGGTAAACCAGTATTGGTCTTCGTTTTCTACAGTATTGAATTCATCTTCAAATGAGTCTTCATCTTCTTCCGTTTCTATGACTGGTGTTACTGGGGTATTTTTATCTGAAAAAGTGAGTATCACATCTAAGGGTGTAGTGCCTCCTAGCTCTTGGTCTATAATTTCCATGCCTTTGTAGATGTCTGTATTTTTTTTGAAATAGTTAATAAAACTGTTTTCCACAATAAGCTGTGAAGCTCCTGTAACACTAAATATAATAGAAAGAAAGGTAATGATAAAAATAGCTTTTTTATCATGTAATACAATTCTAGATGTCAACGAAGGTATAAAAGAGATAGACTTCTTTTTCTTTAGAGGAGGTGTTTTTTTGAGCAGCATAAGCACAGCAGGAAAAACAATAAACGAAATGACAAGTGACATTGCAATCCCTGCACTCATCATCCAACCTAGATTGATAACAGGATGGATATGGGAAAAAAGAAGTGAAGAAAATCCTGCAATGGTAGTGATAATGGCAAAGAAAGTGGGTGTCGCTTTTGAAAGCATAGTGAGTAAAATGAGTCTTTTGGATGAAGCATGTGGATAGTATGTTAAAAGTTCTTCGTATCTCACAATAAGGTGCAAAACGATGGAAATTGTGATAATAAGCTGTAATGCAATAAAGTTTGAAGATATGACAGTGATCTCCCACCCAAAAAATCCCAGACTGCTCGTAATTGCAATGACTGAGAGTGTACAGATAAGAATAGGCAGAATTACCCATCTTGGTTTTTTGAAGACAATACCCAGAACAAGAATAATAAGGAGTATAAGTATGCTTCCGTAGACGAGTAGATCATTTTTAACAAATCTAACAATATCGTTGGAGATCATTTGAACACCACCTAAAAAAAATGTAGCTTCATCTTGATATTTGGAGATAAGAGAGCGAATATCTTTAATATTCTGATTGTCAAGAATACGTTGTTCATCCCTATATTCTTTAAATGCAATATTGACATCGTGAAGAACCTGTTTTTCTTCTTTTGTAAGAGAAGAGGTTTTTTGTTTGTCAAGTAAAAGATTTCTCTTTTCTAGCAGGGTGAAATATTTTGGATCTTGATATAAATGGATAAGGATAGAAGATATCGTAAAGTTTTTATTGACAAGGCTGTCTTTATACAAAGGACTGGTTAAAAATTCTTGTTTAACCAGAGAT
>JAPHUJ010000306.1 GCA_026193735.1 Sulfurovum sp. | reverse complement strand
TAATCTTTCTTACATTAAAGAAGATGCCATCTTACTTAATCTGGGACGAGGTGGTATCGTCAATGAAATTGATCTTGCCTTTGAACTCAACAGAAAAAGATTTTATGCAGGACTTGATGTACTTGATCAGGAACCCATCCACATCGATAATCCTTTAATGACCATCAAACGCAAAGAGCAACTCCTCATCACTCCGCACATCGCATGGGCAAGTATTGAAGCTAGAAAAAAGCTTCTTGAAGGTATTGTAGAAAATATTAAAGTATTTATGGAGAAATAATGATAGATGTACTTATCATCGGTTCTGGCGGTGCTGGACTTACAGCCGCACTTGCAGCAAAAAATGCAGGAGCCTCTGTCACGGTGGTGGGGAAAGCCTATCCTACCAATTCACAAACGTCTATGGCACAAGGAGGCATCAACGCTGCTCTTGGAAATGTGGAGGAAGACCATATAAGCTCTCACATCGCAGATACGATCAAATCTGCACATGGACTTTGTGACGAAGACATGGTAAGGCATATGTGTGCTGATGCCCTTAAGACCATAGAATGGCTGGAAAATTTAGGGGTGCCTTTTTCAAGACTGGACAATGGCAAGATCGGTACTCAGACCATCGCGCAACGTCAAATGGGTGGAGCGAGTGCCAAACGTGCATGTTATGCCCAGGACTACACTGGACTCAAGATACTCCATACCCTGTATGACACCTGTTTAAAAGAAAACATAGACTTTTTAAATGAGCACTATCTGCTGAATCTTATCACAAAAGAGGGCACAGTTAAAGGTGCAACTTTCTTAGATATCCGCACAGGTGAGGTCAAACAGATAAATGCAAAGTCTGTCGTAATAGCAACAGGCGGATATGCCTCACTCTATCATGGATTCACAACCAATGCTTACGGTTCTACTGGAGATGGTGTGGCTGCTGTACTTCGTGCCGGTGGAGCAGTGTCTGACATGGAGTTCATACAGTTTCACCCTACTGCACTGAAACACTCCTCAATTTTGATCTCTGAATCTGCCAGAGGAGAAGGCGGTTATTTGATCAATGAAAAAGCAGAACGTTTTGTGGATGAGCTCAAACCGCGCGATGAAGTAGCACGTGCTATCTTCTCTCAGATAAAAGAGGGTCAACGGGTCTTTTTGGATGTACGTCATTTAGGAGAGGAAAAACTCATGGAACTTCTACCTCAAGAGGTAGAACTCTGCAAAATGCACGAACATGTTGATCCTGCTACAGATCTTATCCCCATCAAACCTGTCGCGCACTATACGATGGGGGGAATAGATGTAGATTATGCGTTGGAAGTCAATGGGATCAAAGGCTGTTTTGCTGTGGGGGAATGTTCCAATGCCAAAGTACATGGTGCCAACCGTCTTGGAGGGAACTCACTCCTTGAGATCACTGCTTTTGGCAAACTTGCAGGGGAAAATGCATATAAACATGCTGTTTATGCAAGCTCCAAATCTACCGACAACAGTCAAAAAGAGAAAGATAGCACTGAGATAGAAATACTTTTTTCACAAGAAACCACAAGTAATTTCTATCCATACAGAGAGGCTTTAGGTAATCTTTTTTATGAAAAAGTCGGCATTGTTAGAGAGAATGACCAACTCCATGAAGCACTAAACGAAGTGATCGCCATGCAAGTCACTCAAAAAGAAATGGGGATTACTGACAAAAGCCTAACAAACAACCAAAACCTTATAGACTTTTTGGAATTTAAAAATGCCCTACTTCTTGCACCTACCATTATCTCCGCAGCCATTGCAAGGGATGAAAGCCGTGGAGCACACTTCAAAGTAGGTTTTGAAAATGAGAATGAAACACTGAAAAAACATATTGTGCTACAGTGGAAAAAGGAAGAAACATGCAAATAAAAATTCTTCGCAGTAACACAAATACCCATCAATTCTATACACTTCCTGCAGGCGAAATACCACTTCTAAATGCCCTGACCTACATTAAAGAAACACAAGATGCTACACTTACATTCTCAGCTGGCTGTCGAGCTTCGGTATGTGGTACCTGTGCTGTACGTGTTAATGGAAGAGAAGAGCTTGCCTGTGCCTATAAAGTAAAGCCTGGAGATATCATAGAACCCCTTCAGTATCATCCTGTATTACGTGACCTAAAAGTAGATAAAAACAAAGCTCAAGATACACTCGAAAAGAGTACAGCATGGTTACACAGCTTACAAGAGGCTTCACTCACACATACTGATGAAAAACTTAGTGAAACACAAACAGACTGTATACTCTGCGACTCATGCTATTCTGCCTGTCCTGTATATGCTGTAAACCCTGATTTTTTAGGGCCTTTTGCACTCACGAGAGCTTACCGTTACAGTGCAGACAAGCGCGAAGGGGATGTCAAAAACATCATAGACAACATTCAGACCAATGGTGTGTGGGATTGTACTTTATGTGGAGAATGTACAGCTGTATGTCCAAAAGGCATAGACCCGAAAATGGACATTACCATGTTAAGAGGCATCTCTGTCCAGGAAGGATACGATGACCCTTCTTTTGCTACACAAAGTTTTGGAACGCCAGATTTTGGCGGTGGGGGATTTGGATTTGACCCCAATGCCGGGTTTTAAATGCATAATGCATAGAACCTTGAAAAGAGTCTATGCGTAATAATTTTCTTTTTATTGTATCTCATCTGCTTTATCCAAAACTTCTTTATACATAGTCAAGCTACACTCACTTAATATTCTTTCTCCATTAACTCTTTTATACTTTTAGTATCCTAATAATATTCTCTTCTAAGTATGCTCCTTGAAACTAAAGTCAGTCGGCATAAAAATAATTGCATAATAATTATACAATTATTAGTATATAAAATAATATATATAATGTACAATTTAATATCATTATATTTTTGTGATAAAAAATAAAAACAAGGACTTAAAATGTTAAACAATACAAGGAGTAATACATGGCTTATTTAGCACCTACGGAATTTGTAACGAAAATGGTTGATTCAGGAGAATCAAAAGTTTATATGTCTACTAAGGATACGCTCATCCGAGCTTTTATGGCAGGGGCAATTTTAGCTTTAGCTGCAGTATTTGCAATTACTGTTGCGATGAAGACTGGTTCACCTTTAGTTGGAGCGGTACTTTTTCCTGTTGGATTTATTATGTTATACCTTATGCAATTTGACTTGCTAACGGGTGTATTTATGTTGGTT
>JAPHUJ010000106.1 GCA_026193735.1 Sulfurovum sp. | reverse complement strand
TTTCTGTCTACTCCCATCGTTTCATAGGCACCTTGTAACTGTATCTGACCAGAGATGTTTTTCCACAAGGCTATATTTTCTATGGTGCTGTTCAAATGTTGTTTCACTGAAATATAATAAAGTGCTTCTTTACTATATTTACGGATGGCATCTTCGTACGATAAATGCTCTATCTCATACCCATTATAGATATGAAAATAGGTATTGCCAATATCTGCAAACAATGGATTATTCTGTACTTTAAGAGCACTTGTCACTTCATTCGGGTGCATGCCATACCTTCCATACATTCTCTTCCAGCACTGCTTTAGCATGAGAACACAATGGTGCTTTAATCAAAATGTATTTTTTAGTGATTTTGCTATTCATATATTTTTCCAGTTTTTCATGTAAGAGCATTAACTCACCCGCTTCTTTTCGAAGCACTCTGCTCTTCTTTTCAATATGCATGACAAGCGCGTAATAGCCCTTCATATCAACACCCAGATAGAGTGAAATTTTTTTACGGGAACCAAGTTCTTTAGGCATGATCTCTTCAAGTGATTTGAAAATAATATTTTTATGGTTTAAATAATCAACCAATGCTTTCATGATACTCCTTTTAAAGGATGATAACTATTCATCGTGTCTGCCAAGTTCTTTTTTTGTATATGTGTATAGATCTGTGTGGTCTCTAAAGAACTATGTCCCAACAATTCTTGCACAACACGTAGATCTGCACCACCAATGATAAGGGAGGAAGCAAAAGAATGTCTCAATACATGTGGAGATACACCTAAATACTTCTTCACTATTTTATATGCAGAGATACGACTTAGCACATCGCCTTTATAATTTAACCAAATATAACTACTGCCCATATCCTGTTCTTGCATATAAACTTCCAATGCACGAATCGCTATAGGCGCAAGGGGTACGATCCGTTCTTTTTCACCTTTAGCAAAACGTATTTTTAACCATCCTTCTACTATATCAGATCTTTGCACAGACAATACTTCAGAAATGCGACATCCGCTCGCATACAAAAAGAGGATCAATGCATAATCACGTAACCCCATTACTGTACTCCGATCAATACTTTTTAAGCCTTTCAGGATCTCTTCATTACTCATATATTTAGGTAAATTTTTAGGCACTTTTGCCATAGGGATTTTAATTTTTTCATGTGTAAAATCTTGCTTGTGGCAAAAATTAAAAAATGCATTAACAGAAGAGAGCTTTCTATTTAACGTTCGTTTATTTTCAAAAGTAGATAAAAACTTTAATATATCAGTAGTATCAAGTTTGGTAAGTGTTTTTTGGCTCAATTCTTCCAACTGGGTAAGGTCACCCAGATAAGAAGAAATAGTAAGTGTATCAAGTGCCCTTGTAACCCCCAGGTACTCTTCAAAAGCTATAAGTAGATCACTCATAACCTAATTTGGAAAGCTCAATGACTTTACCATCTTTGTAAAGTTTTGACCCTTTAATAAATGCCGGTTCACCCACTTCTCCAAGATCATAGATCTTATGTTTACTAAGCGCACTGTTCATAACAATAAGTGATCCTCCCTGATCTAAAGCATACACTCTTCCATTGAAGGCTGTTCCTACAGCATAATGTGCAAATTTATACTTTGATGTTCCTATTTCCTCAAGATTGCTGTCCAATGCAATCACTTGTCCCTCTTTTGTAAAGAGATATATTATACCATTGTTAAATGCCACTTCAGAGATATTGACTTTATATTCTCTTTGCCCACCATTACCCAATGTAATAAGTTTTTTCGGCGTCGCAGCGATCATAGTATTACCCTCACGAGATAAATATATAACATTATTAAACACTTTTTCACTAGAGATATACACTACTTTTGCATTTTCTGTATCATGTATATTTACAATAATGAGTTTTCCGTCAAGCATAGGCATCACTGCCAGATCATCTATAAATATCGGACTTGCTGCTCTTGTATCGATGGCATATGTTGCCTCAGAACGACTTTCAACCACTTTTGTGTTGTCTGCCATTTTATAAATACCAAAGGTATTACTGTTGAGGATATATGCTATGATACCATTTTGAATCGTTGCAGCAACAACAGGTACATGTAAAGAAATTGCACGTACTGCTTCTTTT
>JAPHUJ010000255.1 GCA_026193735.1 Sulfurovum sp. | reverse complement strand
TTTATGCATCCCAAAATGGAAGTAAATACTCTATTTGTGCATCATTTAAAATTTTCATACTCTCTTTAAGACATTTCAACTGTACTTTCGTCGCTTCTACTTTAAGTTTCGCAAGCTCTTCAACTTTAGCATAAATCTTCTCAAATGATTCATCATCTACAGTAAATTCTATGATCTCGTCTTCTAAAACTTTTACTTTTTCTTGAATTTCTTTCATGGCACCTAATGTCTCATGTCTAACAAGCAGAAGCTTCTCTTTCTGATCATCGGTCAATCCTAGTTTAGCCTTATCCCAATTCAGCATAAGCAATTTTGTCAAGTGCGGTAACTCTTCACTGTTTATGAGAAATGGCGAGTTCATTAAAGCATTCATTTTATCATTTTTCTGTATCTCTTTGATCATGGTGACAAATTCAGATGATGGAAAATTGGTCATAATATGCTCTGCAATTGATGCCAAGTCTTGCTCTGAAACTTTACCTTTAAGTGATGGCATCACACCAAAATGTTGTACTTTATTTGATTCACATACAGATTTTGATGCTTTTGGATATTGTACATAATCTACGATGAAATCTTTGATCTCTTTTTTGTCCTGCATTGCAAGGTTAATATGAAACATAACTGCATCCATCGCAGGTGCCTTCATCGTAGGTATCATATCTGGGGTAGGTGTGGTCAACATATGACAGCTTGCACAGTTCGTTTTTGTTAGTTCTGCACCAGTTACTGCAAACATCATCGTGCTAGTCAGTGAAAGTAATAATAAAATCTTTTTCATGAATATTTATTCCTTAAGTCATTTTGTAAATAGTATAGCATGGCAGTATTAATCGTATATGAACTCTAGTACTTCTTATTTGTATGTTCCAGCAGATCTTTTTCACTCAGGTCAGCCATAAGACCGGTCAAGTTTCTAAGAGAAAAAAGTTGTAATTTTTCTCCTTTTTCCTTTTTAAGTTCAGAGGAAAATTTGTTTTTAGAAAAGATGACGAATGTATCTACATCGAGTTGCGCCTGAACACATTTTTCTTTTAGCTTTGTGAGTTCACTTTTATTGGCTTTTGACTTGGCGTATTTTGTCACACCAGCTATCATTTCACCAGACTTTCTTTTTATTAAAATGTCTATCTCAACATTTTTGTCCCAATACCCACCTATACCCACTATAGGATCACCCTCAAAAGCATCTTTAAAACCCTTTTTCAGCATTTCTAAAACCAATTGGTCGTAGATAAGATCAGAAAATCCTGCTTTAATCTGAGACCAGTGTTCTTTCATTTCTGTGTACTCACCCTCTTTTATGCCCTTATAGTAAGGAGAAACAGAAGAAAACCAAAAACGCATAAAAGGCTGAGTAAACAGGAGTTTATCAGAGTTTCCCTCTTCTTCTTTCACAGGTTTTTCCACAGATCTATCAAAGATCAAAAGGTCACTTTTGATAAGCCAATCTATAGCCTCTTCTCCTTCTTCTCTCTTCACATTCGCTTTTTTAAATGCAGAATGTTCTCGTCTATCACCAGATGCAAGGGCAGAAAGAAGCGAATGATAAAGGGGTTTACTCTTTGTAGTATGTGCGATGTCTCCATGTATATACCTGTAATTCTTAAGCACTTTTTCTTCTATCAATTCTTCGATAGATCTGGAAAAGTCTACCTTCCATCCCATACCGCCAAAAACTGCAAAGTACTCTACAGCCTCTTCAAAATCAGTGGCAGAGTTTTGAAAACAAAAAGAGCGGAATTCTTCCAATAGGGTATGATGGTTTGTTGGTTTTGTAGACATAAAATGAGACCTTGAATTTAATTTATAGATTATACCTAAGATGGCGTTATAAACCTCATTGTCACTCATCAGTATTTTACATTTAAAACCGGATGTCGTTTTTCATGATCCCGTAGAGCCCTGCTTCTTTTTCTTTGCTGAGATCTTCTTTATCTACCGTCCAAAAGATGACCTTGTGTCTTTGCAAAAGTCCCTGACCTATAACTATGTCACGCAGTTTTACATCAACGTCAAAATAACTGACGTACGCATAAAGCGTTTCAAGATCTTTATCTTTCAGCGTGTAAGCCTTGTCTATAAGTTTATGAAGCTTGACCTTGGGGTTCAGCTGATACATATATCTTAAAACCTTATCCTCAAAAGAAGAAACTTCTACCCAATCCAGTTTATCTTTTATCAGTTTTATGGTGACTTCACAAAGTCTTTTATAGGTGGATGGGTTGTATTTTATCTCTAAGATGAGTGTGGTCTTGCCTTTGGCGAGTTGAAGAAGTTCATCCAAAGATGGGATACTCTCCCCTTCGCCTACATCGAGTTTTTTCAAGTTGCTAAGAGTAAGAGATTCGGGTGTGTTATCATGACCTGTTATACGCTTGAGATTGGAGTCATGAAAGAGTATAACTTCTTCATCAAGACTCAATCTTAGATCCGTCTCGATGCCATCTGCACCCGCTTCAATGGCTTTTTTAAAAGCAAGCAGTGTATTTTCCGGATACTCCTTACTCAAACCTCGATGGGCGATCCTCTTCATAAAAATACCCTTTTCTGTTATTATATCTTATGCATAAAGAATATGATATGGTTATTCTTGGTGCCGGTATTAATGGGGTAGCGATCGAAAAAGCACTTGCATCATTTAGGGGAGAGTAAAATACTTCACGTCTACAGAGGAAAGTTAATGACTTTCCCTTCTTTGGCGCAAGAAGTGCTTGACGTTTTACAGTGACCTAACCGCGTAACACTACAGTAAAATCTCCATCCATATAATCCTCTTTTATCTGCACTTTTGCACCAAGTGCCTGACAAAGTTTAGTCATCTCATGTGTTTTCCAGTAGCTGAAAGTGCCTTCGTGTTCTTTGCCTTCTAAAAGGTTAAAAACAAATCCTTTTCGGCTTTTTTCAAAACAACGCTGTATAAAAACTTGGGTTTCAAGTCGGGTAAGCAGATTCATAGACCCACATGCAACATACCAATCGGCTGCAGGGATAGGCTGGCGCAAGATGTCACATTGGACTATTTTACAACCAGTACGCACCTGTGCCTCTTTAACCATAGGCTCACATAGATCAAGTCCTGTATAGGTTTTAGGCAGGTTATTTCTCTCTTTCAGGTAGAGATAAAAGTCACCAAATCCACAACCTGCATCGACAAGTGTGTCATTTCTAACATCACCAAGACAGGAAACAATGGCAGAAAAACGGCGTTTTTGTGAATGTTCAGAATCCCATGCCACACCACATGCAGTTGTGCCAAAGGTATCGTAGTTGTCTTGGAAAAAGTCTTTTTGATTGATACGTGCCATAATAGTGGGATTGTATCGAAGAAAAGGTTAAAAGGCGCATGAGCCAACATATGCAAAAGTAGTATAATTTAATGTACAATGATAAAGATGAAAAAAGAAAAAGGATTTAAAGTATGATCATTGATAGATTGGAAAACTGGAAACATTACCACTTTGGATCTGCATGGACAAAAGCATTTGAATTTTTAAATACCTTATCTGTAGATGCAGAGGAGAAAAAATACACCATACAAGGTGATGATATCTTTGCCATCGTTATGAGCTATGATACCTGTGCTCCAGAAACATCACTCTTTGAATCACACCAAAAATATGTAGATATACAAACTGTTCTCATAGGCGCTGAAGGATTTGAATGCTCTTTTACAGACACACTTTCAGTCTGTACACCCTATGATGAGGAAACAGACGTCCAATGGTACAAAAGGATGATCCCCGGACAAACTCGTGTTGATGTATGTCCTGAAACATTTGTGATGTTGTACCCTCATGATGCACATATGGCTGCTTTGATGACAGATCAAAAACCTGAACATATCAAAAAAGTAGTCGTAAAGATAAAAACTGAACTTTTACTCGATGCTTAGCCGAACATCCCTTTAGTAGCCAATATCGTTGCAAAAGCTACTATCACCATACCTCCAAAAAAATTCCTATAGAATTTGTTATCGATCATGGTGGAGATGATTGTTCCTGCGAGTACAGCAACAGCCAAAAAGCCATAAAGTACAAACATCAGAAAGATCACATCTTGTGGCAGTTCCATTGGTTTTTCATCTGGCAGTACAAAAGTCTGTACTCCGACAGCTACTATCCACAAATAGATCAATACCGAAAAGAAAGCTGTCCAAAATAAAAACTGTATCTTAGCACTTCGTATCAGCATATGTTTTTCCTTTAGTACTTTTTGTTGGTATATGCTAACAAGTCATCTTTACTCAAATTATCTAGTAACGAAGATAGATGATCATGCGATAAAAGTGTGATGTCTGCATCTTTGATCTGTTCCACTTCAGAAGAAAATCCATTTTTAGAAAAAAGTACATAATCAGATATGTTTAGTTCTGCTTTTTGACACTTCTCTTTAAGGGAGTTCAACATGTTTATTTTTGCTGCCTCTTTAGAGTATTTACACTCACCTGCTAACATCTTTCCAGATTTTCTTTTGGCCAGTATCTCTATTTGTACATGTTTGTCATAGTAGGAACCTATAGAAACGATGGGGTCATCTGCAAACTTTTCAGTAAAGCTTTGTTTTACCAGTTCTCGCACCAACTGATTACTCAATAATATAGAAAAATTCGCTTTGAGCTGATTCCATTTTTGCTCAAATTCACTAAAGTCACCCGTAGAAATGCTCTTATAATTAGGTGAGATCATAGCAAACCAAAAACGCATAAAAGGCAATTCAAATTGTAATCTATCTGATTTTCCATCACCCTCTTTTAAAGGTTTTTCTACTGAGAAATCAAATTTTAACAAACTTTTCTTTTCCAAATAGTCAATGGCCTCTTCGCCCTTATCTCTACCTATCTTAGCTTTTTTAAAGACATCATGTTCATGGTTCACACCTAACGCTATGATGGTCAACAACATATGGTACACAGGATTATTGTGTGTATATCTTGTCATACTATTATGAATGGGTTCATAGTTACGTAGTACTTTTTCTTCTATGAGTGCCTCTACACTTTTAGAAGTATCTACATTCCACCCCGTACCACCAAACACTGTAAAATACTCTAAAGCAGTATCAAGATCTCTGATATTATTCTGGTAAGCAAAAGAGCGAAAATGTTGTAGAAGTGTTGGGTGTTTTGACATAGGTCAGCCTTGTTATAGATATGTTATTATAGCAATATCTTACTTCTCAGTCAGAACAGTGTTTTCCCAACTCTATAGTAGTATAAAACTTAAGACCAATTTCCTGAGCCTTACTTAATATTGCCTCAAGCTTTGCTCTCTTTATACCATAACTTTCAGAAGAGTTATTATCAAGAATTTTATGATCATATATCAGTACCACACTGTTGGTTGCCGCAGCATGATCCATTGCAGCATTTAAATTTTCGATTGAAGTACTACCCGTAAAACCATTTACATGGCTACGATTATTATCATGGTCACTACATGTATAATATCCAGCATCAATAGTTGTGATATCACTTCCGTCTTCTACCCAAGCATCACCGCGAGCAAAACTGAACTTTTCTAGCAAAGCAGCAGTGTAAGGAGGGTTGTCGGCATTATATGGAAAGGCAAAAGTCACTGGTGGCAAACCAGCTGCAGCCATAAGTTCAATGGCAGGATCGATCTCTTCATGAATATAGCGCTCAACTTCTGAAGCGTCACCATATCCTCCTCCTGTTATTACACCATCGATATCTAAATGACTAAGCGAATGGGACGCAATTTCGTGACCATCATTTTTAAGATCAAGGAGTCTAGAAAAATCTTGACTTGCAACCCACTCCCAGGTAATATTAAATGACACTTTGGCATTGTATTGATCAAATAAGCCTCTCGCCGCATGCCATGATTCAATATAGGCATCATCAAAACTCAAGCAAATTCCTCCACTTAGCTCCTCTGCACTAGAAGAATAAAGTATAGCAACCGTATCCAATATACTATCCATGTCACCATCATTTACTCTGAGCTGAACAATATAGGTACCATTGACATCAGGGGTAAAAGTTGGGTTAACGATCTGAGTATCTGAAAGTGTTGCGGCACTACCTGCTGGAGCTGTAAGTACCCAACTATAGCTCAAAGTATCTCCATCATCATCTATACTGAAAGAACCGTCTAAGGTTACCACGGAACCTAATCCTCTGACTACTTGATCAGGACCTGCATGTGCGACAGGTATTGTATTTGGAGCTTCCACCACATTCACTGTTCTTGTCATTTGCTCTGCAATGTTTCCTGCAGTATCGGAGACATCATAGGTCACCGCATAACTTCCAGGTGTACCAGTATTCACGGATGAAGCATTGATGGTGATATTCGCAGTAATATCTCCGTCCACATT
>JAPHUJ010000345.1 GCA_026193735.1 Sulfurovum sp. | reverse complement strand
GAACCGTGATATTGATCTCATGATCATTATGAAAGCGTATAAAGTAGGCAATAAAGATATTACGGATCTGAACAGGGCAACTTTGGATAAGGAGAGTGTCCGTACAACTTTGATTGAAAGTAAAAACCTATTACAAAATCAAAAATATGAATTAAAAAAACTCATCAGTGGAAGAAAAACTGAAACTGTTACTATCCCTTCTATACCGATGATCAGAAAAGAAGAATATCTTAGAAATCATCTTGAACTTATACAATATGATGCACAGGCAACAAGTGATAATGCTAGATATAAAACAACAAAGGCTTCTTTCTTACCTAAGTTGACATTTAACAGTTCTGTGGGTTATAGGGATTACAGTGGAGATAGAGTTGGTTATGATGGAGAAAATTATAATTACGGACTCACGTTAAGTATGCCTTTGGACTGGAATGAAAAAGGGACGAACAAAGCAAGCCGTTTGCAATATTTGAAAACAAAAACTGCTGCATTGGATCGTAAAGCAGAACTTGAAAGAGTTTATGATTCATCAATAGCGACAATCGCAAGTATTAAAGAGAAGATAGTAGTTGCCAAAGAGATGGTTAAACAGTATAGGGAACTTTATTCTATGACAAAAGCGCAAGTTAAGGCAGGGTTTAAATCAACCTATGATCTAGAATCTCTTGGTAATTCCGTAGAAATACAAAAACTTGAACAAAAAATACAAAATTATAATATTTTGATAGAGAAGATATCACTCTATTTTGATACAAAACTCTAAAGGAGTAGGCATGGAAGAGATGCAAAAAATCGTTAATTATAAAAGTAATACATTGAAAAAAGGTATCATTTTTGCTTTTGTAGTGCTTTTGTTTGTAATAGGTGTATATTTTTTCTTTTTTGATAATGAAAAAGAGGCAAATTATCATTATGTCACTGAGGCAGCTACCAAAGGTGAACTTACACTTACTGTTTCTACCACAGGATATATCCAACCTGTAGAAAGTATCGATGTGGGTACTGAGGTTTCGGGTACAATTGAAAATGTCTATGTGGATTATAATGATATAGTTAAAAAAGGACAACTGCTTGCAGTACTGGATAAAACCAAATATCAAAGCGCCTTTAATAAAGCCAAGGCTTCCCTTGCTGCTGCAGATGCTTCTGTCCAGAGTGCAGAAGCACAATTTTTTCAAGCCGATAAAACACTTAAACGTGATGAAGCATTAAAAGCTTCAACCAAAGGGGCATTACCATCATCTAATGATTATGACAGGGATTATTCAAACTATCTTGCTGCGAAAGCACAGGTTGCAAATGCTGAAGCACTTGCGATGCAGGCTAAAAATAGTGTGGATTCTGCCCAATATGATCTTGAAAAAACACATATCTATTCACCTGTTGATGGTATTATTTTAGTCCGAAGTATTGATGCGGGCCAAACCGTTGCAGCTTCTTTTCAAACACCTATACTTTTCAAGATCGCCAAGGATTTGACTAAAATGGAGTTACAGGCAAGTATTGACGAAGCAGATGTTGCCAAGATAAAATCCGGACAGAAAGTGACATTTGGCGTTGATGCATATCCTGAAAAAATATTTGAAGCTTCCATTCATCAAGTATATATAAATTCGGAAATTTTAGAAGGAGTTGTGACGTACTTAGCTATTATTAATGTGGATAATACCGATCTATTGCTAAGACCAGGAATGAGTGCCAATGCCAGTATTATAACCAAAACAGTAAAAGATGCCTATATCATTTCAAGGTCTGCACTGTTGTATATCCCTGTACATCCCACAAAGAAAACATTTTTTTCTGCAAGAGAGAAAAAAGATATAGCTATTGATGCCAAACCGCATATTTGGATTTTACGGGATGATAAACCTCAGAAAGTCTATGTGGATGTACTTGGTAGCAATGGCCCTATGAGTGCGGTTATGTCTAGTGAACTTAAATCTAATGATGATATTATCATCTCTCAGGAAAAAGAGTCATGATAAAACTTGAAAACATCACCAGATCTTATGGAGAAGGAGATGTTATCACACAGGTGCTCAAAGGAATTGATCTAGAGATACAAAGTGGTGAATTTGTTGCGATCATGGGACCAAGTGGAAGCGGGAAATCAACGCTGCTCAATATTATGGGTGCTCTTGATGTGCCTAGCGGGGGAAATTACTATTTTTTTGATACTAATATAAGAGAACTCACTAAAGACCAATTGGCCCTTTTCCGCCGAAATATTCTTGGATTTATTTTTCAGGGATATAATTTACTCAAAAAGACTTCTGCACTTGAAAATGTGGAAATGCCTTTGATCTATCAGAAGATTTCTGTCAAAGAACGTCAGAAAAAATCATGGGAAGCACTCAAAACAGTAGGTCTTGAAGCACGGACCGGATATGACCCTGGACAACTTTCAGGAGGGGAACAGCAGCGTGTTGCTATTGCCAGGGCTATGGTGACACAACCCAAAGTATTGATTGCAGATGAGCCAACCGGGAATCTTGACACAAAACGTTCACATGAGATCATGCAGCTGATCAGCGAATTCAATCAACAAGGTATCACGGTTATCATGGTTACCCATGAGGAAGATATGGCAGCCTATGCTAAGCGAATTATTCGTTTAAGGGATGGAATGATCGAAAAGGATGAAAGTAATGCTGTATAATGCATTTTTGCAGGCAATTCGTGAGATAAGACGCAACTTCATGCGTTCTTTATTAACAGCCATCGGGATTGTCATTGGTATTGCTTCTGTTATCGCAATGGTAAATATCGGAAAAGGGGCAAGTACCTCTATCACACAAAGTGTGAGTCGACTAGGAAGTAATACCCTTTATGTCATGCCGGGACAACATAGTGGACCCGGAGGTCG
>JAPHUJ010000110.1 GCA_026193735.1 Sulfurovum sp. | reverse complement strand
ATTATTTTTATTGATGATATCCATTGTGTTTTCATTGAGCGGAGCATGGATAGAAATGATATCAGAGTTTTTGAGGATGAATTCTAAACTTTGATGAGGGTATGCATGTCTAAGATTCGTGCCGCTTGTGGAATGGTACGAGACCTTTGCCCCAAAAGCTTCAGCGATCTTAGCCACTTCCTGTCCTATGCTGCCTAAACCGATGATTCCCCATTTTTTTCCCGATATCTCATAAAAAGGATGACTTACATCTGTAAAAAGGCCTGAATCACTCCATGAAGCACTTTTCACTACGGTATCATAATATGCCATTTTTTCAAGTAGATAGAGTGCCATGGCAAAGGTATGCTGAACAACACTTTTTGTTGAATACCCTGCAACGTTTTTGACGTCTATCCCTTTAAGTTTGGCAGCATCCAAGTCAACATTGTTCATCCCTGTGGCAGCGATACATATGAGTTTTAGTTTAGGTACTTCCTCCATCATGTTTGCGGTAATGACCACTTTGTTCGTGATGACGATATCTGCTATCTGGATACGTTCAAGTGTCTGCTCACGTGATGTCGTTGGATAGACAGTCAGTGTGCCAAAAGACTCAAGCACAGAGATATCCAGGTCGTCACCCAATGTTTTAGCGTCAAGTAATACGATATTCATATCTTCCCTTAATGTTGAGGTGTTACTGTATTGTTATTCTCTTCGCAGGAAGGGGTATCAGTAATAGTGATAGCACAACCCGCATCTTGACCTGCCCCTAAGAAATCTGAAGAGAACTCCAGTGTACTGCTTTGTGCGGGTGCAGTTACTGTTTGCTGGGTAAAAACTTCATCTGTACTTTGTGTTTTAAAATGTGCGATGATTTGTTTGTCACCTTTTAAAAGGGTGATGCCAGACGCCTCCTTGATAACAAGTACAGGTATGGTCGCAATATCAACAAATTTTAAAAATCCTCTGGCATTTACATCTTGCGCTGAGATAGTTGTATAGTCTATCTGCTGTTGGGCAAAATACTCTTTTACTCTTTTACAATGGCTGCATGTTTCAGACTGTATGAGGTACAACCCAGAGGTTGTAATAAAAGATTTATTTTTTGGGATGGTAAGTGTACTTAATCCTAAAAGGATGGAGAGTATTACAACTATAATAATGGCAAAGTTTTTAATATGGTTAAAAAGTGCAATGACAAGTAAAGAAGAAAAAATGCCTAAACAAAAGAGACATGCTTCAGGGTTGACGATGAACTGGTATGAAAGTATGGTTGCTTCAAAAGCTATGGCAGCATAAAGTACTATAAAAAAGAGTGTTTCAAAAAACGTACTTTTGAGTGAATGATAACCTAAAAAAACCAAAGAAAGTATGCTTGTGAAACCAAAATAATTGAGATAAATAGGGTCAAATCTAAGGAGCTCTCCAGCAAGTTTACAACCTATTTCTCCACAGAGTGAGGTATGCTGTAATTTTAAATAAGTCTCAATACCAATATATATAAGTAACAAGAAAGGTAAAAAAACTCTAGATAAAAAATGCATACACACTCCTTTTAGTTGTCTGAAATATTCGCTACTATTTCTGTTGCTCTTCTTTTCGCTTCTTCGACTTCATCCAGTACAAGACTTACAGCCATACGGCGGCCTACATGTGATTCTGGTTTCCCAAAGACCCTTACAAAAGAGTTTTTAGCAAAGGCGTTGTCTGGCACTTCAAGTGTGGGAGTATGACTTTCATTTTTGGCTTTGTATGCACCACATGCACCTGAACCATAGGTAGTATAGTCCAGTGGCAGACCAAGTACAGCTCTTACATGTAAAGCAAACTGGCTTTGGCTTTGGGTGATGAGTGTAACCATGCCTGTATCATGTGGTCGTGGACTGAGTTCCGAGAAGTAGACCTCTTCGTCTTTAACGAAAAACTCAACACCGAAGATGCCTCTGCCGCCAAGACCGTCTGTGACTGCCTTTGCGATGTCTTTGGCTTTTTGAAGTGCCGCGTCGCTCATTTGCATCGGCTGCCATGACAAGACGAAGTCTCCATCTTTTTGCACATGGCCTATCGCATCGCAAAAAGTAGTACCTGTTTCGTTACGTACGGTAAGTAACGTAATTTCATAGTCAAAAGGTACAAACTCTTCTACGATGAGCTCGCTCGCATCACCACGGGCTTCTTTGGCTATCTCCCAAGATCTTTCTATATCGTCCGCTGTTCTAGCGATGCTTTGACCGTGACCAGAGGAACTCATTACAGGTTTGATGACACAAGGAAAACCGATACGTTCACCTGCTGCTTTGAGTCCGTCAAGTGTGGTTACAAATTCATATCCGCTTGTTTTAAGATCCAGTTGCTCAGCTGCAAATACACGGATGTTCTTACGGTTCATGGTTTTGTTTACTGCTTCGGCATTTGGGATAACATGAAAGCCTCTGGCCTCTGCTTCAAAGAGCGCAGCAATGCTAATGGCTTCAACTTCTGGCAGAATGTATGTGGGCTGCTCTTTTTCTATAAGGGCAAGTACAGCTTCTTTGTCCTGCATGTTGATGGCATAAGAACGGTTGGCTACTAAGTGTGCAGGTGCATTCTCGTATTTGTCAACAGCAATGACTTCAATACCAAGTCTTTGTGCCTCAATGGCAACTTCTTTGCCTAGTTCACCAGAACCTAGGAGCATGATCTTGATTGCGTCTTTTTGTAGAGTCGTAGTAAATGTCATGGGAAAACCTTAGAAAAAATATTACTATGATTTTAGCGAAAAGTTAGATAATGTGTAATGAGTTGAAGGAAAATTTGTGGTAGTTTGGGTTAAAAAGTGAATTGAGTAGCAGGGCAAATGCCCTACTGCTGTAAAAATTACAGTCTAGACTCGTATCTTTTCATCATGAAGAGTTTTTTAAGGATTTTCTTGCGAGTTGCAATCTTTTCTTTTTTTCTCTTTTCAGTCTCTGTTTCGTGATTTTGTCTAGCTCTAGCTTCTGT
>JAPHUJ010000164.1 GCA_026193735.1 Sulfurovum sp. | reverse complement strand
GTGTTTATCATCCATAGTGAAAAGACATTGAGGTAGTTCCAAAAGCTTTGTATGTTTTCTTCTGAACTTAACTTTTGTTGTATAATGGGCTGCAGTGCTGCTTCAAAAGTCACCAGCCAATGTAGTCTTGCATTAGGGGTGATAGGGAAAGGGGCATGCCTTCCTCTCATCTGTGGAGCACCACGGTTTTGGTTGAAGTAGGGCGTTCCTCCACAAATCTGTATGAAAAAGTCTGCAGAGATCTGTCCTGCATTTTTCATCACTTCTTTGTCTTTTGGAAATAGCTCTCTGATAGGACTTTCAAAAAGTCCCATATAAAATCTATCGAGTAAATCACGCATACCTTCTTCGCCTATGTCTGTTAAAAATGCTGGATGGGGTTTGGTTACCGGAGGATTAACACCTTCATGGTAAGGGAGTATAGAGAAATCTAAAGATGAGGTGCCAAAATGCATGGTGCTGTACCTTTTTTAAAAGGTTATAGCACGAAAAAGCTTAGGTGTCAACCACTATAGCGTTAGCTACAGCCACCAGTTCCGCAACTATCACTATTTTCTACAGCAAAGCTATTGGTATAGCCACATTCCAAACATTCAAAAGAGAGTAGTTTTGGTCCGGAACATCCACTTGATCGCTGATCAGTGAGTTCAATACTTTTTTGATGACATTTAGGACAAAATCCTCGTTTGATCGCATCCAGTTGTTCTTTTTTTTCTTTAAGGTAGTAGATATAAACAAATACAGATCCAAAAAGGATGATAAGCATAAAAGCTATAAGGTAAAATGAATCGATATCAGACTCCTTAAGTCGTATAGTTTTTCAGTTCCGATACCTGTCTTTTATAGTCAGGTAAATAGTGCTCCACTAGTTGCCAAAAATCTTTTTGATGATGTTTATGCTTTATATGTGCCAGTTCATGAACGATGATGTATTGTATCACATCTTGTGGTAGTTTCATCATCATCGTATTGAAGCTTAATACATTTCTACCACTACAGCTTCCCCATTGTCGTTTGGTTTTTCGGAAGCGTAGAGTGCCAGGAGAAAGAGACATTTTTTCTGCCCAGAATTCTACATGAGAAGGTATGTGCTTTTGGGCTTCTTTTTTGTAGAAACGGTCTACGTGTGTTTGAAAAAGTGTTTCATCATAAGTATGGTAAAACAGCGTAAACTTTTCACCATCAAAATCAAGTTGTACTCTTTTTTTACTATGTGGGATCAAAGCGAGTGGATATGACTCACCCATAAAATACAACTCTAATGCCCTGGAAAAGTCTAAAACTTTCCCTTTTTTTCTCTGAATCTTTTCTCTAGAGTTATTGATCCATGAAGCCTTTTTCAGTAACAGTTGTTCTATCTTTCTTTGAGGCATTTTTGGGGACTTGATAATGAGGTTTCCCTCGTTATCAAAGGTAAGATAAATGTGCTTAAGTTTAGGATTAACGATATGTATATATTGTGGTAAAAGACTCATATTGTAAGATTAGTTAATGATTCTACCATTTTTATATATCACTCTCCTATAGACAGACCCATCTTTGTCGTATGTCTGTGCAGGACCATCTTTTACACCATTCTTATATGTATAGGAGACCAGAACATCACCATTTGGATAGTATCCTTTTTGTATACCGTCTTGTTTCCCGTTAATATAATTGTATTCCCAAAGAACACGACCTTTATCATCATACCCTATTTCGATACCATGGGGCACACCATTACGTATAGGTACAGTAGACGTAAGATGACCGTCATACCCATATTTCTTCATAATGCCATTTTGTCCACTGGCATCATCCATAATGAATTCAGAACGTATCTTGCCACCGGTAAAGTATTCTTTCTTAACAGTTTTCCCTGAAAGACTAGGTGATGAAGTACAGGCACTTAAGAACATAAGTGCAAAAATAGAAAGAAATAGAGATAACTTTTTCATATGAAACCTTGTTATTTAAAATATAGATATCAGTATACTATAGATTGCCTTTTTTTGGTAAATATCTGGAGTTAAAAAGTAGTGGGTCCTAATTTGTTTTTCTTACTTGTAGAAAGCTTTTATCTTCTCATCTTGTTCTG
>JAPHUJ010000296.1 GCA_026193735.1 Sulfurovum sp. | reverse complement strand
GATACCGTTGTCAAATTTGATGTATGAGTTCGTAGGACAGCCTGTGAGACATTCTGGTTCTATACAATGATTACAGCTCATAGAGTTAAAAAGTTGTAATGTATCTGGAAACTCACCCATTTCCATCTCTCCCACTCTACGCCATTTAATATCATCCGGGTTTGCATTTTGTTCGTTACACGCAACTTCACAACAGTGACAGCCTACACATGCAGTCGCATCAAAGTGAAAACGGTATTGCTCTCCATCTCCAAGGTCTGGTAAGTCTATACTGTAGTTTCCACATTGCATACCAGTGTTTGTTTTATGATTTATAAAATCTTCAAGAGGGGTATGTTTACTTAGTGCTTCTACCATCTATACTTCTTTAAGTGCTACCAATAATTCTGAAAAAACCTGTGCTCTTTCTCTTTTCTCTTGGTGTGTCATGTTATAGATGACCTCAGAGAGTTTAGCAGGTACCTTAGGGTTGAGTTTACTGACATTATCTCTGGTGATCTTCTTTGGATTCAATAAAACGGGTTCAAAGTTCTCTACTGCTTCATACCGTTTTTCACCGGTAAGCAGTTTATAGAGTTTCAGTCCAAAATGAAAAAGCTCAAACTCTTCTTTTCTAAATGTTTTAGGCTCATTTTCAAGTTCAAATTGTATATTTAATTCCAACTTTTCATTGAGTATATAGTTTATCTTTGTATAAAAACCAAGGGCTTGAAAAGAATAGTTCGCACTTAAATATCTGTCATCAAAGGCTTCATAGGTTTCACCTCTTTGTTTAAAGTCTGCATAGCTTTTTAGCAGATATTTTACATGGTACTTAGCTTCAGTTAAGGGTAGGGCTTTGTGTAAAACATGTGCTTCTTTAGCTACGCGGGTAATTTTCCCACCGACAAAGACGTGTACGCCATTTACACGATTACCAGTATCATCTTTTGCCTTACACCCCTCAAATCCTATATCTGCGATACCATGTACTCCACAACCTTTTGGACAAGCAGACCAGTTCATACGCACGGTTGCATTTTCTATGGCTACTTCAGAATTAAGATAATGAGCCATTTCTATTGCATCAGGTTTATTGGGAATGACACCAAAGCTACAGGTTGCTGTTCCTGCACAGGCTATCATGTCGTTAAAGTAAAGATTGTTGAATTTTGCATAATTTTGGATGATATCTGTATCTTCAAAATCTATAAGTGTATCTTTATTTATGTTCAGCACATAAATATTTTGATCATAAGTAAGTCTCACATCACCTGTTCCATAAGTTTTAGCTACTTTAGCTGTAGCTATCATATCTGCTCCACTGAAAATCCCAGAAGGAACGATGATCTTATAGGCAAATTTACCGTTTCGTCCAAGTACTTTGTTTGAACCAAGGGCTATAGACTGAGACTGTACCATCGTTGTTCCAGCAGTTGTAAAGTCAGATCCGGATTCTTCTTTGACAGCGTCTATGAAGTTATCTATGCCTACATCATTGAGTAGAAATACCAAACGGTTTTTGTTACGATTGTCTCTGTATCCGTAGGTTTTGAATACAGTTATGAGTGATTTGAAAAAGAGGGGTACTTCATTTATGTGTACAAAAAGATTTGCATCTTGTGACTGGACACCTACACGGGCACCTAAGAATACATTGAACCCAAATACACCTTCTTTTTGCGCTAACACAAAACAGCAGTCGTGACCAAATATGTTACAGGAATTTGAGAGTGAACCGAGTATTCCTGTGTTAAATTTACGAGGTAATACTGAGATCCATTCAGGATTTTCGCCAAATATAGCCTGTAATTCATTGATGATAGGCATAGTCTCTATGATGTTATCGTACGCTATACCATCTAGTGGATCGGCTACAATGTTACGAGGGTTGTCTACCCCTGTCTGAAAGGTAGAGATACCTACTTCTTTGAGCTCCTGTAGGACCTTGGCGATATCTTCTATTTTGAGGTAACGCAGTTCAAGTTGCATACGTGTGGTAAGGTCAATGTAGTCGTTACTATACTTTTGTGCCACCTCACCGATGCGTAAAGCCTGTTCATAGTTTAACTGCCCTGCAGGCACACGAACACGAAGCATAAAGTCTTCACCTTTATCAAAAAGACCAAAACATTTTAAAAAGTAAGCACTGTCTTCTTGTGCCAGACCTTCATATCCGGCTGCAGCAATTTCTTCCAATTTGCCATATACATCCATAGGGGCTTTCAGTGCTTTAGTGGTCTCTACCTTATTTATTTTTGTACTTCTTGCCTCAAAGGCTTTTTCTAAAATACTCATTTTTTACTCTCTTTTAGTTTGTTTGTATAGTGTATGACATTACCAAAGACAAGAATAGAAGGTCTAGAAGCTCCAAGAGAAACTTCTTCGAGGTTTTCAAGTGTAGTAGTAAGTACACTTTGATTTTTTCTGCTTGCATTGGAAACAATCGCACAGGGGGTGTTCATGTCAATGTTTAGTATTTTTGCCTCTTCGACTATCTCTTTGATGCGTGTTAGTCCCATAAGCACAATGACTGTATGGTCTTTATTTCCCAACATGGGTGCCCAGTCAAGATTGATAGCATTGTCTTTTAAGTGGGCTGAGACTACAGTAAATGCATTACTGTAATCCCTTGCAGTGATGGGAATGTTTGCCATCAGTGGTGCAGAGATAGCCGAAGAGATACCAGGGATGACTTCAGTCATGATGCCTTTTTGAGTAAGGTAGAGTAACTCTTCCGCACCGCGACCAAAGATAAAAGGATCACCACTTTTCAAACGTGCAACAGAATAGCCTTTTTTGATGTATTTACGTATAAGTTTATTGATCTCTTCCTGGGGTTTTGTATGGAAGCCTTTTTCTTTGCCTACAAAGATTTTTTTTGTATCTTTTGGAACGAGTGCCATGATCTCATCGCTTATAAGATGATCATACAATACGACATCAATGCTTTTGATAATGTTATATGCTTTGATAGTAAGCAATTGGGGATCACCAAGTCCACAACCGACCAAATAGGCTTTTGATGACATTTTACCCAGACTCTTAAGTGTTTTGTCTACCGCTATGTTCCCTTTGTCTCTTTGTGCCTGCAGCTCTTCTATAAAGGTTGCCATGTCATCAGGTATGAGTGCTTGACACTTGTCTCTAAAATATTTCGCTACAGTAGGACTTGCTCCAGAGCTGGAAACGGCTATCTGAAGAGCTGCATTTGGCGTGAGAGCCATAAAGTAAAAATCACAAACCTTAGGTTGATCTACAACATTCAGTAACAGGGAGTGTTTCTTTTTATACTTTAGAAGCTTTTGTGTAACTTTATCATTGCCAGTTGCATCTATAACTATGAGAGTGTCTTGAATGTCTTTGGATTTAAAGGCTTTGATCTGTATATCGGTACAGAGTGTTTTTATTCTAGGATGTACATCTTTAGATATGACAGTAAAAGAGATATGGTTATGCGCTAACACTTCTGCTTTTTGTAATGCAACGTTCCCACCACCGATTAAAAGAATATGTTGTTCTTTCAATAATATGGGTAAAGTTTGTCTTTGTTTCATCTTTATGGTCATCCTCTTTATAATGCAATGATTATATCTTTATAAAGGGTAGAAGAATTTACGATAATTGTATATTTTTTAATCAGTTATTCAGCCTGAATAATTGATTAAAAATTAACCATAGCCTATCTAATATCAACTAGTTTATCATTGTATACTTCCCCAACATTTAATCTTAAGGAGACAAAAATGGCAGGATTTAAAGCATTAAAAGGACAAGGGCATACGCCAACATTGTTTATGGCTTTTTTATATTTCGATATGAGTTTTATGGTGTGGACAATGCTTGGACCACTGAGTACAGAAATTACTGAGGCTTTGGCACTTGGTGGTCATATGATGACAGCAGGAGAAAAAGCAACTTTACTTTCACTTCCTATTTTATCGGGAGCATTTTTAAGAATTCTATTAGGATTCGGGGTTGATAAACTTGGAGCAAAACTTACAGCGCTACTTTCACAGAGTGTTGTTATCGCAGCACTTTTAACAGCATATTTTTTAGGTGACAGTATCACTTATAATGTACTTCTTATCGTTGCACTTGGTCTTGGATTTGCCGGAGCTTCTTTTGCGGTTGCACTTCCACAGGCTGGACAATGGTATCCGCCAAAGTCTCAAGGTATTGTACTTGGTATCGCCGGAGCCGGTAATATCGGTGTTGTGATCGACTTCTTGTTCGCACCAAAAATTGCAGAACTATGGGGGTGGTCATCAGTATTTGGTGTAGGTGCTGCGATGGCTATCATAGTATTTATCGCTTATGCTTTTATTGCAAAAAATGCACCCGAATCAGTCTATAAAGCAAGACCTAAAAAACTTTCAGATTATGGAAAACTTTTAAAAGACAAAGATACATGGTGGTTTAATCTTTTTTATGCAGTGAGTTTCGGTGGTTTTGTTGGATTTGCAGGATATATGAAAGTCTATCTTATGAGTACATATCAGGTAGATATGAGTGCCATTGGACTGGATGTATTGGATGAGGGAAATGTAAAAGTAGTCGCTGGTTACTTTGGTGCACTGTGTATTTTTGCAGGTGCAGTACTTAGACCTGTCGGTGGCGCAATAGCAGACAAAATGGGTGGTGTAAAATCACTTTACTTTTTCTTTGGTACCGTTGCTGCATTGGCTATGGTAAACGCTTTAGTTCCTTTACCATTTTGGTTGGCGATCGTGATTCTTTTCCTTATCATGGCAAACCTTGGTATGGCCAACGGAGCAGTATTCCAACTTGTCCCTCAAAGATTTGGTAAAGATATCGGTATCATGACCGGTATCATCGGTGCAGCTGGTGGTCTTGGCGGTACAGCTCTTATCAAGACTCTTGGTTGGTCAAAAGGTGCATTTGATGGTTATGCCACAGGATTTATGATTTTTGCAGCAGTAGTACTTGTAGCCATTGCAGGTATTTCACTTGTGAAAACAAGATGGAGAACGACTTGGGGTATGAAAGCTGGCGGTATGATCTAATAGATAGTATCCGTGCTTATTTAAATTACACTCTTCAGGGTATCCTGTTAAAAAGGATACCCTTATCATTTCTTAAAATCACTACCACTTCTCTTTACCACACCGTGAAATATACAACGAAGACCATGATATTTTAAAGACGTAATGGCAGATATTATAATGTTTAAATATTAATCAGTAATATGATTGATATGTGTATGATTTTGATTATACTGTACTATAACATTTAACTTAAGGAGTGAAAATGATAGGGTTAAACAGATTAAAAGGAGAGGGGAGTTCTTCTACATTGTTTGCAGCATTTTTGTATTTTGATTTTAGTTTTATGGTATGGACGATGCTTGGTCCGCTTGCAACAGAAATTACAGATACCTTGGCTTCTTATGGATTTTTGATGACAGCTTCTGAAAAAGCTACATTGCTTGCTGTCCCTATACTTTCAGGAGCATTTCTGCGTATAGTTCTTGGCTTTTTGGTCGGTAAGGTGGGCGCTAAAAAAACTGCTTTGGGTGCACAGGCTATAGTGATATTTACCTTATTTTATGTGTCTACCTTTGGTGAAAATATCTCTTATGAAGAGTTATTGGTTGTTGGTGTCGGCTTAGGTTTTGCAGGAGCTTCATTTGCAGTAGCTTTACCGCAGGCAGGTCAATGGTATTCGCCAAGATTACAAGGTGTAGTACTTGGTATTGCAGGTATAGGAAACATAGGTGTTGTACTTGGTTTTCTTTTTGCCCCTAAAATTGCTGAAGTATGGGGATGGCAAACAGTCTTCTTTGTAGCAGCTATTTTATCTTTACTCGTTTTCATTTCTTATGTTATGATGGCAAAGGATGCACCAAAAGAAGTTTATGTACCAAGACCAAAACATCTATCGGACTATATAAGACTACTCAAAGACAGAGATACATGGTGGTTCAATCTATTTTATGCGGTTAGTTTCGGAGCTTTTGTAGGATTTGCAATGTATATGAAAGTCTATCTTATGGCTATGTATATTGATGAGATGGAAGTTTTTGGCGAAGAGGTATTAAAAGAAGAGAATATACATGTTGTTGCCGGTTATTTTGCAGCATTTTGTATTATGGCAGGCGCACTTCTTAGACCTGTAGGTGGAGCCATTGCCGACAAGATCGGTGGTATTAGATCACTCTATATTTTTCTTTCCTTTGTTGCAATACTTATTTTTATAAATGCATTTATAACCTTGTCATTTTGGTTTGCGATCATTGTCATGTTTCTTATCATGGCAAATCTTGGTATGGCAAACGGTGCTTTATTTCAACTCGTACCACAGAGATTTTCTAAGGATATAGGTATTATGACCGGTATCATTGGTGCATCTGGTGCACTTGGTGGTGTTGCTATTTTAGAGATACTTGGGGCATCAACCTTGATGTTTGGTGATTATACAATCGGGTTTATGCTTATTGCTACAAATGTGTTAATAGCGATAGCAGGTGTCTCTTTAGTGAAGAGTAGATGGAGAACTACATGGGGTATTAAATCCGGAGGGATCATTTAATCCTATCCTTCCATACAGTATGACCTGACGTAGTTATACTGTACTGGGTTCAATATACTTATGTTAAAGTATGTGATACAATCGTTATCCTATATTTTAATATAATTTCATACGTAAGGCTCACTATGTCAAAACAAAACATAGAAACATCCGGACTCACACTTGCAAAAGGTACACAGCTCAAAGGGGATGACTTTTTTGAAGTAAAGGTGATGGAGAACATTACGGTTGCTGTGGTATGTGATGGGGTAGGGTCTGCACTTCAAGGGGCTCAGGCAGCCAAACACACTACTAATTTCCTCATACGATCTCTTAAGAACAGACCTAAAAGTTGGACTATGGAGAAATCCATAAAACACTTTATAGAAAATATAAATAGAGTACTGTATTTGGAGTCGATGGCAGAATATGACCGAGAAGAACTTGTCACTACTCTTGCATTAGTGGTGATAGAAGGTGACAGGCTCTATGGTGCCAATGTCGGAGATAGTCGTATTTATTTACATAGAACTATTAATGGAGATGCACAGCTTGTCCAACTCTCAGACGATCATTCTATGGATGAAGAAGGTATGGAAAATGTACTGATGGCAGCCATGGGATTAGAGGAGAGTGTATCACCATATTATTTTGAGAATAATCTTTTAGCGGGGGACAAGATACTGCTTTGCAGTGATGGACTTTATAATGAACTCACGGAAGAAGAATTAAGCACCGGCATAAAAATGGGTGCTTCATATTTGGTAAAAAAAGCCAGTAAACTTCATGAGGGTATACTCCCTGATGATACTACGGCCGTTGTCATTGAAATAAAAGAAGTTGACCCTAGACTCAAACTTAAGGAAAGTGATCTCATTGTACAAGAACATTACAAAGTAGGTGAAGTTATAGATGGATACACACTTCTCAAATCACTTATACAGAATGAACGTACCTGGCTTTGTGAAAAAAGAGGGTTAAATTATGTGATTAAATTTATTCCATATGAAGCGATGAATGATGAGATGATGCTTGATATATTTGTCAAAGAAGTATGGATGGCAAATAGACTTAAAGCAGGGTTCTTCCCTAAAGCGGTAGTTCCTAAAAACCGTACACATCGTTATTACATCATGAGTTTTGTAGAAGGTGCAACACTTAAAAAATACACTGCAAAAAAACCGCTTTCTGTAGATTTAAGTGTTGAACTGGCGATTTTTTTACTCAAGATGTCACATTTTCTTATGAAGTATGACCTGGTCCATGGTGACATCAAACCAGAAAACATCATTGTCACTGAACGTAAAGGTAAATTGGTATTTAAAATGGTGGATTTTGGAAGTATCACTGAAGCCTACTCAAATGTCACACGCGCAGGTACACCTTCATATTTGGCACCGGAACGTTTCAGTCAGGCACCGGTGAATGAACAAACAGAGATCTATGCCATAGGTGTTACACTGTATGAATCACTCACACAAAAGTTTCCTTTCGGAGAGATAGAGCCTTTTCAAAACCCTTCTTTCGAAAAAAGTATCAAAGTACCCACTAAACTTAACCCTAAAATACCTGCATGGCTGGAAAGTATCATTTTAAGGGCATTGGACACTGATACGGATAAACGTTACAGTAATTATTCGCAAATGCAGTATGAAGTAAGTAATCCGTTGAAGGTAAAACCTTATTTTGACAAGAATACGTCTTTTATAGAAAGAAATCCGATGCTTGTATGTCGCATAGGTTTTGTGGGAATGTTGGTGCTAAATATGATACAGCTTTTTTGGTTCTAGATCAACGTGCTTTTTGAATATTCTGGCGATGCTTTTTATAGGTATCTGCAAAGTCATGCACACCTTGAGTATTTTTCATAAAATAAAGATAGTTTGTTTTGGCAGGTTTTATCGCTGCAATAATAGCATCAAAAGAAACTGCGCCTATAGGTGAATCGGGTAGACCCTTATATTTGTATGTATTGAATCTGCTTGTATCGTTTTTGATACGCTCTGGGGTAACTTTGATATGTGAATATTTACCGTAATTTAGTGTACCATCCATTTGTAGAGCCATCCCTTTTTTAAGACGGTTGTAGATAACCGATGAGACGATAGGCATCTCTTCTGT
>JAPHUJ010000059.1 GCA_026193735.1 Sulfurovum sp. | reverse complement strand
GTCCCAAACCAGGTGCGCTACCAGACTGCGCTACACTCCGTTACCTTATAAAAAGGAACGCAATTATAGTCAAAAGGTTTCCATTTGTCAATAGATTTTAGAAAAAAATGAAAAAATGTTATTTTAATCCCCATATTAGAGGTACTTTAGGCGTTAATGAGTATAATAATTCCATCTTCATGCCAGGGTAAACATATGAACAGTATATTTGAACAAATCAATAGTCTCTTGGGCTCTCTCTTTTTCTTTGACATTTTCTTTGGTAGCATAGAGGGGACAAGTATGCCATTCATTGTTGCATGGCTTATCGTCGGAGGGGTTTTTCTTACCTTTCGTTTTGGCTTTATCAATGTACGTATGTTTGCCCATGCCTTTAAAATTATCACAGGTAAATACAAAACCGCTGATGATGTAGGGGAGATCACCCCTTTTCAGTCTTTAACCACTGCCTTATCTGCAACAGTGGGACTAGGAAATATCGCAGGAGTTGCCATAGCCATAGCCATAGGTGGACCAGGAGCTACTTTTTGGATGATACTGGCAGGGTTCTTTGGTATGACACTCAAATTTACAGAAGTTACGCTCGCACAGATCTATCGTCAACACAGACGTGACGGAAGTCTTATGGGTGGAGCGATGCAATATCTTTCTCTTGGATTGGCGACAAAAGGCCATAAAAAATTTGGGAAGATGCTTGCTGTTATATTTGCAGTACTTGCTATCGGTGGTTCTTTGGGTGCGGGCAACGCTTTTCAAACGTCACAAGCCCTGGGTGCTCTCACTGACCGTGTTCCTTTCTTTGAGACCTACCCTATTGTGTTTGGTATCATTATGGCAACGATTGTTGGATTTGTCATTATCGGGGGTATCAAACGCATTGCCACTACTGCTGAGAAGATCGTTCCTGCGATGGTATTGATCTATCTTATCGCATCATTGTGGATACTTATAACAAACGCTTCAGCAGTACCTGCTGCTATCGCAACCATCTTTCATGAAGCCTTCGTTCCTACTGCTGCGGCAGGTGGCCTTATAGGTGTACTGGTGCAAGGGTTTAAACGTGCTGCATTCTCAAGTGAAGCAGGGATAGGATCTGCTGCTATTGTGCATTCAACTGCCTGCGTTAAATACCCTGTAAGACAAGGAATGGTTGCACTTTATGAACCTTTTATAGATACCATTGTCATTTGTACGATGACGGCACTTGTCATAGTCACCACAGGTGTCTATGACCCTGCTGGTGAATTTGCCAATCTTGTAGCATCAAAACAAGGTGCAGCCCTAACAGCTGCTGCTTACGGAACAGTTATCTCCTGGTTTCCTATTATCTTGTCATTTTCCATTGTACTCTTTGCATTTTCTACGATGATCTCATGGTCTTATTATGGGGAACGTTCTTGGACTTATTTATTTGGGGAAAAATATACAATTATGTATAAATTGATATTTATTTCATTTACGGTCATAGCATCAGTCACCAGTGCTTCTGCATTGCTGGAGTTCTCTGACTTGCTCATCTTGGCAATGGCATTGCCAAACCTTATAGGACTCTATATCTTACAAGGGGATGTTAAAGCCAACTTGGATGCTTATTTGGCAAAGTGGAAAGATGGCGAGTTAGATGAAGAAGCCATTCGATAAAACTTCTAAGGGAAAGCCTCAGTAGTTTATCCTCAGCGTACCGCTCATACGACTGGTCGTATACTTACAAATAAAAATCTTAGTCAATTTAATTTGCTGTAGATTTGGCTGAAGGATGTGAATGGAGAGAGGAAACGCACATTAAATACGTGACTGAATGAGACAAAGCCATTCAGTCAAAGATGCAGCAAAATATATTAGACTAAGTCCACACCTTTTTCACCATGCGCAAGTGCACCGATGACATAACCGTCTGTGTTTGCAAGTACTGCATCTACATTTTCAGGTTCTACAACCCATACCATACCTACACCCATGTTAAAGGCTCTGTACATCTCTTCTTCTTCAACATATTGGCTCATAAATTCAAAAATAGGAAGTACTCTGATACTGTCTTTATTTACAATGGCTCTCATGCCGTCTGGAAGGACTCTAGGAAGGTTTTCTACGATTCCCCCACCTGTGATGTGGGCTAAGGCTTTTACATGCTGTTTATTGGCTTTATAGTCTTTTACGTAGATACGTGTTGGTTCAAGCAAAGTCTCTACAAGTGGCTTTCCTTCAAACTCTGTCTCAAGGCTCATACCCAATTTGTCAAAGAAAATTTTTCTCACAAGTGAATATCCATTTGAATGTACTCCTGAACTTGGCATAGCTATGAGGATCTGTCCCTCTTTTACATTTGCTACCATATCCATCTCTGAACGCTCTGCTATTCCTACCGCAAATCCTGCAAGGTCAAAATCATCGTCGGAATACATACCTGGCATTTCAGCTGTTTCGCCACCGACAAGTGCACATTCACTTCTACGACAACCCTCTGCAATACCGGCAACGACATCCTTGGCATTTTGAGGCAACAGTTTACCTGTTGCATAGTAATCCAAGAAGAACATCGGTGTACCATTGTTACAAATGAGGTCATTTACACACATTGCTACAAGATCGATACCCACGGTATCAAGCTTACCACTTTCTATGGCAATTCTCAGCTTTGTTCCTACACCATCTGTAGCAGAAAGAATCACAGGCTCTTTATAGCCCGTTGGAAGTGCATACGCACCTGCAAATGAACCGATACCTCCGATGACATTTTTATCGAAAGTAGATTTTACATCTTCTTTGATCGCTTCTACAAACTCATTTCCTGCATCGATATCTACGCCGGCATCTTTATATGATATATTTGACATTAGTTATTGTCCTTTGAACTGTTTTCTTCACATTTACATGCTGGGAATATTTTTTTAAGTATGATCAATCCTGGACAAACCCCTGTCAATCCTGCGATCACAAGCATTATCATCATTCCAAATTGCAGGATAAATGCAGCGGCATACATACCAGAACCTGCTAAGCCCATAACAAAACCCAGTATACTCGCTTGTATTAAACGCTGTATCTTTTCAGCACACATATAAAAACCCTTGTGTAAAATTTGCTCGTATTATAGCAGGTTTTAGCTGTTGAGTTTGCGTCCTAACTTTTCTTCAACTGAAGCTACTTTATTACCCAAGCGTCCTATTGGACCTTTACGATAATCTATTTTAATTGAGCTATACACACGGTCACAATCTACTTGCAGATCTTCATACGCTTTGTTTATAACAGCTAAAACTTCTTCCACTGTTTCACCCTCTATGATGGTACCCATAGGCGTAAGCTGGTAAGCAAGGCCACTTTTATCTACTATGTCCAAAACTCTTGCCACAAAGGCGCTTTTACTTTGGGTTTGTTCTGTTGGGAACATACTGAATTCTACTAATGCTGACATGACTATCCTTTAGTGTTTTTTGATGTTATAACAGATTATAGGTTATAATCCTCCATATAAACACGAACTGTGCCATAGTTTGGGTTAAAGGATGAAAATGGTTGATATGATTGTTGTAGGGGCAGGGGCAGCAGGGCTCATCGCCTCCATCACCGCTGCAAGAGCAGGGCAAAAGGTAACTTTACTCGAACAAAACAACAAAATCGGTAAAAAGATCCTGGTTTCGGGTAACGGAAAATGCAACATAGACAACAAATACATATCTTCAAACCGCTTTCATGGACAAAACCCTGAGTTTATAGAAATGGTTTTAGAAGGTTATGACTTCAATGTAGTGGAAAAGTTTTTCACCTCCATAGGGCTTGAAATTATAGAAGGCAAAGAGGGCAAAATGTTTCCACTCTCTTTGCAGGCAAGTTCTGTGGTTGAACTATTGGAATATGAAGCCAAGAAAGCAGGAGTGCAGATACTTTGTGACTGTGCTGTGACTTCCATCAGCAAAGGGGGAGATACATTTACACTGGAAACCTCACTTGGCAATAAAAAATGTGAAAAGCTTCTCTTGGCTTCCGGTTCACCTGCTGCACCACAACTGGGTGGCTCTAACTCTGGATATGCCTTTGCTACAAGAATGGGACACTCCCTCATACCCCGCCACCCATCGCTTGTTCAGCTTTGTTCTGATGAGACATGGGTCAAAGAATGCACAGGGGTTAAAGTAGCCGGACTGGCACAACTCTATGCCAATGGAGAATACATCACAGAGAAAAAAGGCGACCTTCTTTTCACCAACTACGGTATAAGCGGCTTAGCCATACTGGATCTAAGCCGTGAAGTCAGCACCAGATTGGCAGACTATGATTTTTGTGAATTAAATCTGGACCTCATGCCGGAATTCAGCAAAGAGAAACTCATAAACTTACTTCTAAACCATATAGACAACACCAGTGAAAAACCCATAAGGCTTTGGTTGCATGGCATTATAAACAAAAAACTAATCCCTGTCATACTTGCACAGTCAAAGTGTAAAGTACTAGCAGAAAAAGAACTCAATAGAAAAGAGATAGGAAAACTCGTCTATGCCATCAAAAATCTCAAACTTTCCATCAACGACACCAAAGGTTTCAAAGGTGCAGAAGTGGCCACGGGTGGCGTAAATACCACAGAAGTAAACCCACAAACCATGGAGTCAAAATTAGTACCCAATCTTTACTTTGCTGGAGAGATACTGGATGTAGATGGGGATAGAGGAGGGTTTAATTTTCACTTTGCCTGGGTGTCTGGGTTAAGAGTAGGTAATAATGTATAAATATTTTTCAATAGAGGCAAAAAGAAAGAGTCTTTTGGTTTGCTGTAGATTTTACTAAACGGCGTAAGTGGAGAGAGGGAGTATACATAAAGTATGTGACCGAACGAAACGAAGCCGTTCCGTCGAAGATGCAGTGAAATAAAAGAACTATTTTGCGTTCTTTTTGTCTCTTGCCTGTCTTTTTCTCTCATTCTCATCAAGTGATCTTTTACGAATTCTTACAGAGATAGGTGTAACTTCGATAAGCTCATCATCTTCTATCCACTCCATTGCCGACTCTAGAGTAACAGGTCTTGGTGGTACAAGTTTAATAGCATCATCTGCGCCAGATGTTCTCATGTTTGTAAGTTGTTTACCTTTAAGTGGGTTCACATCCAGGTCTCCAGGTCTTGCAGACTCGC
>JAPHUJ010000165.1 GCA_026193735.1 Sulfurovum sp. | reverse complement strand
TTTATATTTAAGCAGATATTATCACTTTATTTGACTTTGTTTTTGCTTGATATCCCATTGGCACAATACTCTGAGATAATCGCTTTCAGCGCTTCAACATCTAGTGGTTTTACGGCATAACCATCCATACCTTCATCTATATATTTTTCCCTGTCTCCTGCTGATGTATTGGCAGTAAGTGCTATAATAGGCACATGTTTTAAACTATGTTCTAATTCATACGCTAAGATCTTTTTACTTGCTTCGATTCCATCCATAACTGGCATTTGGATATCCATAAATATAATATTATACTCATTTTTTCTATACCATTCAAAGGCATCTTTCCCATCATGAGCTATGGTAACCAACACACCAAGTTTTTCTAAGATAATTTTTACAAGCTTACAATTGATCTCATTATCATCAGCTACCAGTGCACGTAATCCTTGAAATACTTGTATATCTTTCACTACATCAGAAGTATCTACTTTCTTCTCATTTGCATTATTTAAAATTCTAATCGATTTTTCTAAACCAATAGGCATTATAACAACATCAGAAAAATGATCTTCTTCATGATTGATACGAGATAGTAAACTACCCTTCGTCAGAAGTACAGATTTACATTCAAGCGCTTGACACTGTTCTAATTCACCTGTCAATCTGGCATAATGATGATCAAATATCATAATGTCAGGTAAAGATACAGGTATATCAGATTCAAAAAGTTCTTCATAATAATAAAAAGAAAAATCAGCTCCTAAATAGCGAATATATGTTGCAAGGTTTGTATCCAACTGTCGTTTGATGCTTTTTACAGGCAGTGCCAAACCTACCGATATGCCAGAAAAGTCTGGATATTTTTCAGATTGATGCTGTTTGTCTTTTTCTAATTTCAGGGTAAAAAAGAAAGAGGCACCTTCATCCTCTTGACTCTCAACTTCCAGTTTTCCACCCATTAACTCAACCATTTTTTTTGAGATGGTTAGTCCAAGTCCCGTACCGCCATACTTACGACTTGTACTTTTAGTTGCTTGACCATAGGCTTCAAATATTTTGTTTTTCTGTTCATCGGTTAGCCCAATACCATCATCTTGTACCAAAAACTTTATCTCTGTTTCATCATCAGTACTATGCATATTTTGAACAAAAAGATTTATCTTCCCGTAAGCATCCGTAAATTTAATAGCATTTCCTAAAAGGTTAGTAAGTACTTGAGAAAGTTTCGCTGGGTCACCTAGAAAATAATGTGACAAGGAAGGATCAATTAAAACTCCTAATTCAATGTCTTTTTGATCTGCTTGTTGAGAAAAAGAAGCTATAGTTAATTCTATAGTCTTAAAAATATTAAAAGATGCAGATTCGATCTCCATCTTTTCTGCATTCATTTTAGATAAATCTAAAACGTCATTTATAATAGCTATAAGATTATTAGAAGAATTTTCTATTAAAGATAAAAACTCTTCCTGATCTTTCGTTGGATTCAACTCTTTCAATAGTTTTGTAAAACCAATAATACCATTCAATGGTGTACGTATTTCATGTGACATAGTAGATAAAAACTGACTTTTAGCCTCTGCTTCATCTTCAATTTTCTTTCCATTCTCATGCATAAGACAAAAACTCTTCTCAATATGACCATAAATATCTTCTCTTTGTTTCATCGTAATTACAGTTTTTGATTGATCTGAATTTTCAGTAGATAGATCATTAATATGATTTACGAGTTTAAAAAGTAAGTTATCTTTATTTTTTTCCTTACGATAAATATAAAGTGTATAACCTAGGGAAAACAAACTCAACACTACTATACACAAACATACTACGAGCAACCATAAGTTAGCAGGCGTATATTGTTCCCATATCATAGAAGTAAGATAGATACTGCCTATAATCAATATGATAAGTGGTAAGACATGTAAAAATAAATCTGATAGTCGTTTTTTTAACATCTATTTCTCTTTCATTAAATAACTGAATTTCAATATATAAAATATGCTATTTTGACATTTTTTCAAATACATTTTGAGTCACAGGAATCACTAAAAGAGCATCTACGGTCAAAAAGTCATCTGACAGGTGATTGGATGTTTTTATCTCTTCTGTATCTGCTTCATAGTATTTTGCAATATCTTCTAAGGTCTCACCCAAGCTGACATTGTGTGAGATCATATGGGATTTATATTGCTTTTTCACTACTGGTAGATCATAGCGTAAATAAAAAGCATATATTTTCTCCATGGGGATCGTAATTTTATAGATTGCTTTATCATTCGGCACTAAACCATTTTTCAATCCACTATTGAGATCCAAAAGATTTTCTTCTTTCATTTTAAGCAATTCGGCAATTACTTTTAACGATGTTCCGGCATGGACATCAACCTGTATGAGAGGATTTTCCAAATCATCACTCTTATCATTACTGAAGCCTAACGTAATATTTTCACCTATCATGGCAACAAGAAGGATTTTTTTAATATACTGACGTGTTTCTCGAGGTAAATACTTCGAATTGTCATCTATCAACACACTTAGGTCATCTGTTCCAGCACGTTTAATAGCTCTATCAACACAACCTTCACCGCAATTGTATGCTAACGCTGCCAGATACCATTTACCAAACTGTTTATG
>JAPHUJ010000080.1 GCA_026193735.1 Sulfurovum sp. | reverse complement strand
TTACATATATAGATCTTTTTTTTGTAGACAAGTGCGTTATCTCAGACGGTTTGAGCACTTTATTTTCTAAAATTTCATACTTACTGCGTTTTTTTCTAACCAAAAGCACTGCAGCGATATCGTTTTGAATATTTACTGCATAAAATAATCCCATTCCATCCCTTTGATTGATGCATGTAGTATAGTTAAAAATTGTTTAAATATAAGTTTTAATGCTTCTATATTATTATTTTTTTAGGAAAAGTTTGATTTTATCATATGATGTTTATTGACTATAAATATAACAAATTGTTTAAAAATACATAAGAATCAGATATAACCCTAGCTTTTTCTTATTAATTTGGCTATAATTCCGAACTTTTCTGCAAGAGAGTATCAAACTCCTTTTTAGATACATGAAATGTATCTCCTATTTTTCCGCGCATTGACGTGTGATAGTTTGGTATCAAGTTGCATAAAACAGGGTGCACCCCACCTTTCGCTTAGCGATGGGGGCTATCGGCATATAGTGCCAGATAATATGCTTGTAACTTTAGAACCGTTCTATCGCCAAGATCTTACCACCCCACCATAATAACAACATAAAGAAAACAATATATGAAATTTACTGATTTTAACCTCAAAGACACTATTCAAGCTGCGATAACAGACGCAGGATTTACGGAACCAAGTCCGGTTCAAAAAGACGCTATACCTTTAGTATTAGAAGGTCACGACATTGTTGCACAAGCACAAACAGGTACAGGTAAAACTGCTGCATTTGGTCTTCCTATCATGAGTATGATGAAAGGTGACGGTTCTGTGGAAGGACTTGTTATCGTTCCTACACGTGAGCTTGCAATGCAAGTAAGTGATGAGCTTTTCCGTTTTGGTCAAAAGAGTGGTCTTAAAACAGCAACCGTTTATGGTGGTACACCATATGGTAAACAAATTGACCGTATTAAACAAGCTTCTATAGTAGTAGCAACACCGGGTAGACTTCAAGACCTTCTTATGAGCGGTAAGATCAAGATCAATCCTCAATTTGTTGTACTTGATGAAGCAGATGAAATGCTCGATATGGGTTTCCTGGACGAAATTAAAAATATCTTTACATTCCTACCTAAAGAACGCCAAACACTTATGTTCTCAGCAACTATGCCAAGTGCTATCAGAAAACTTGCTGAGCAGATTTTAAAAACACCTAAAACTGTTTCGATTACTAAGTCTGAAAAAACAAATACAAAAATTACACAATTCTACTATGTAGTACAAGAAAGAGAAAGAGATGATGCACTTGTAAGACTTATCGACTATAAAAACCCAGAAAAATGTATTATTTTCTGTCGTATGAAAAAAGAAGTTGATAGACTTGTTGCGCATATGACTGCACAAGGATTTAAAGTTTCCGGTCTTCATGGAGATATGGAGCAGAAGCAAAGAGAAGTCACTATTCGTGCATTTAAAAGTGGTGGGATAGATATCTTTATCGCTACTGATGTTGCTGCTCGTGGCCTTGATGTCAATGACGTTACGCACGTATTTAACTACCATATTCCTTTTGACTCTGAGTCTTATGTTCACCGTATCGGTCGTACAGGTCGTGGCGGTAAGACTGGCGAGGCCATCACTTTGGTAAGCCCTAATGAACTTAGAACGATCAAACGCATTGAAAAAGATGTAGGTACAACGATGACTACACAAGTTATCCCTACACGTATGGAAGTACAAAACAATCGTGCAGATGCGCTTATCGCTAAGATAGCAGAAACAAAAGTGACTGAAAATGCTATCGAACTTGTAAAAACACTACAACATGACTTAGATATCGTGACCATTGCGCATCTTCTAGCTTCTCTAGTACAAGAAGAGAGTTTTGTAAAAGGTAAAGACAATATCGGTCTTGGTCTTGCAGAAGTAGAACTTCTTATAGAAAGAGCTATGCAAAGCAGAGGTAACAGTGGCGGAGGCGGTGGTAACCGTAGTCGTGGTGGTTACCGTGGTAACAACCCAAGAAGCGGAGGCGGTGGTGACCGTCATGGCCGAAACGGACGTAGCG
>JAPHUJ010000190.1 GCA_026193735.1 Sulfurovum sp. | reverse complement strand
GTGTTTTGAGGTACTTTTTGTCTAAGAGAAAATCTACATAACCTTCATCTATGCTGTCACGTATGCCCAATGCAAAAAATGAATGTATCGTCTGCCCACCCAAATGTGATGCAGCTATACCGGTAGGTGCCACGACAGTCGGGTAAACCCTACGTTCTTTTAAGTACTGTGTATACAGATCAAGAAGATACGTTTTTCCCGTCCCTGCTGAACCCGTGATAAATACATTTTTGCCTGATTTTAGTATGTCTAATGCTGTGTTTTGTTTCATAGAAGTATTATAACCCATGCACGCAAATATACAGGAGTAATATATTTGGATAAGAGTACAATTTTGTTATCATACATTAAAAAGTTTCCTATGCCAGATAACATCACTAAAAACATTAAAATATCACTACTTCTTGTTGCCACTCTTGGTGTCATGTCGGGTATCACGGTTGTTTCATCCTTACCGCTGATCAGCCATACCTTCTCTAACATTCCACACATTGAGTTTCTCTCTAAGCTGATGCTCACCATACCTTCCATCATCATCGCACTTTTTGCACCCTTTGCCGGGCACATTGTAGATAAATGGGGAAGACTTAAACCCTTATATGTCGGCATAGTTCTTTTTATACTGGGTGGCAGTTCTGGTTTTTATTTACATGACTTTTATATTATTTTAGTGGGGCGTGCTGTACTTGGGTTTGCAGTGGCACTCATCATGACAAGCTCCACTGCACTCATAGGAGACTACTTCAATGAACATGCACGTCATAAGTTTATGTCCAAACAAGGCTTGGCTGTAGGTATTGGAGGTATCATTTTCATTACTTCAGGCGGATTGTTAGCGCAATTGCACTGGTCGTACCCTTTTGCCATCTACCTACTACCCATACTGTTTTTACCTTTTATAGCCAAATCACTTTATGAACCGGAAAAGCACAAACACAGTCCAGATCTGGAACTGGAAGTCAAACTTTTACCTGTCTATATCACAGCCTTTTTTGTCATGGTACTGTTTTACATGCTCCCCACACAACTGCCTTACCTCATAGTCAATACATTAGGAGGCAAGCCACAAACCGTAGGCTTTGTCATCGCAACAGCCATGACATTTAATGCCCTCACCTCTATGCAATACTCCAAAATAAAAGCAAGGCTCAGCTATATGCAGATCTACTCTGCTACTTTTTTACTTTTTGGTACGGGACTCTTTTTTATCTCGCAGGCTAGCAACATTGCAGGACTCTTTTGGGCGACCACACCCATAGGTATGGCATTTGGACTCCTGCTGGTCAACACCAACGCATGGTTCCTCTCACAAGTGCCACCAAGCAGACGAGGTAAAGCATCAGGTCTACTCACCTCTAGTTTTTTCTTAGGTCAATTTGCTTCACCATTACTTTTTGAACCAGTTGTTGCAGCCTATGGCATACAGGGTTTATTTTTATTGGTTTCCGGTGTTTCTGTGTTGGTTGCACTTATACTTTTTATAAAAAGTAAAAAATAAATAATAATCAATTGGAAATTTATAAAAAAATTTTCATTATAAATAATGCACCCCAATATAAACCTCTACCTCATCCATAGACTTATAAACTTCAAAGTCTGTCTCATAGGCACGTCTCTCATCTATGCTTGGGTCTTGAAAATATGCCCATATTTGTTCCCAGCACTTCATCACAGCTTGGTGCAACTCACCTTTGGCTGAAAATTTGAGGTATTTACCCTCTTTAATGGTCACTGAGTCGAATTGCTCATTAGGCTCAGTTTCTATGCCTGCTAAAAGGTCATAAGTTCCTCTAAAATCTGTATCGTAGTTGTGGTAGACACCATAGTGTGGAAACGGAGGTAAAACTTTACCAATAAACCTACGCCATAAGGCACCTATCTTTTGTATATCAGGGTGCCTTTCATCTAGGTTTTTAATGCGTGCCTGTAGTCCTACTATCTCCTTACTTGTGAGTTCGATTTTTTTGATGTTTGGCATAGCTATCTTTTGTGGCTGATGTCTGGAAAATAACATATCATTTCATCATAGGTCTGGTATTGTTTAAGTGCGTCTATAACCACAGCCAAAGGCTCGGTCAAATTCTCACTCAAATCAAACTCGTGTGCTTCTAAACCAAAAGCCAACTGTTCATTTGGTGGATCGAACTGTGCGTTTACAC
>JAPHUJ010000242.1 GCA_026193735.1 Sulfurovum sp. | reverse complement strand
TCCAAGATCTCAGCCAAAGAGACAGAAGATGAGATGATGCTTTTTGAAGATGGCGAGTACGATGTATTGCTTTCTACTTCCATCGTAGAGTCCGGTATACACATGCCTCATGCAAACACCATGATAGTTGACGGTGCGGACAGTTTCGGTATAGCAGACCTGCATCAGCTTCGCGGACGTGTAGGACGTGGAGGAAAAGAAGGGTATTGTTATTTTATGGTCACAGACAAAGAGCGTCTTACTGATAATGCCAAACGTAGACTTGTGGCACTAGAGTCTCATTCAGACCTGGGAAGCGGTGCTGTACTTGCTTTCCATGACCTTGAGATACGTGGCGGAGGAAACATCATAGGGGAAGCACAGTCCGGACATATAAAACAGATAGGGTATTCACTTTACCTCCGTATGCTTGAAGATGCCATTAAAGAACTCTCCGGCCAAGATAAAGAAGTGGCACAGAATATCGACATGAAACTTTCTGTCAATGCTTACTTGAATGAAGAACTCATAGAAGAAGACAGACTGCGTTTGGAACTTTACAGACGTCTCTCACTCTGTGAAAGCACAGGTGAGGTCTACGAGATAGAAACAGAGATAGCAGACCGATTTGGAAAACTGGATGTCATCACCAGACAGTTCATCGATGTTATCGTTATGAAAGTATTGGCAAGACAACAGGGTATCTCTAAAGTCTCTTCTTATGGTGAAAATGTTTTTATAGAATTCATTGATGAAAACAAAGAAAGAGTGGTACTCAAGTCACGGTCTAAAGATGATGACGATATCATCGCTACTGCGATGGGGTATTTAAAGAAGCTTTAGGAGTTTCTTTGCGCAGCAGTTCTAATAAATGCTACAAATATTCCTAAGCCTACAACCATCAGTATAGTATTCCCCATTAGGTCATGGGACCAGTAGAAATTTTCTCTTCCTCCCTCTTGTTCAACAAAATGGACTACAAGCAAGATGCGAAAAATATTTACAAGTGAAAAAAGTAGATATCCTATGACCATCCAGAGTATTTTATACCAGATAGTAGAGGGGTAGGCAAGTATGGATGCCCATAAGAAAAGTATGGGTATGATGCCGTTACAAGCTTGGTTGATGATTATTTTATAATGTGGGTTTATCCAAATATCTATACCTTGAAGTTGATCTGGTCCTAAAAATATATGTAAAAAATAGAGTGTCAGTTTTGTTTGTTCTTCGTTCATAGTATGAGAGATCATAGAAGTGTTAGCATAAAAAAGTGTGAAAAATAAAGCTAAGTATAAAAAGTATAAAGCTATAAATTTTTTCATGTTGATACTATAACATTATGGTGCTTATCTTCCTATTTCTGTATTCGTTACTCAATTCATACACTAAAGATGATGATATTATTGCGACTGTAATGGGGTACTTGAAAAAATAGTTTTATAAGCATCAACTAATCAACCTCATAATATACTTGAATAGATAGTTTATAAAGGGAAGTATAGTTGAATTTTTTTGAAGCAGAAATATTAAAAGGTAAGTATTTTATCCCCAAAAGTCGTGATAGACTAAGAGCAACGATGGTCAATTTGTTTATCCTGATTGGTGCTTTTGTCCTCTTGCTTTATGCGTATGAAAACCTGGTCCAGGGTTACTATGTGATGTTGATAGTTGAACTGTTCATTCTCATGATCCTGATGGTGGCCTATCTTATATTCCCTTACTATATAGATGTCAATCATACTTCATATATGATACTTGGAGCACTCACTTTTTTACTTTCGATGTCGTTAATTGTTCCAGATCAGGATCCTGAACTTTCACTGTTTTGGTTAGCCTCTTTACCTATATTTGTTTTCTTTTTTTTAGGGGTAGAAAAGGGTATTAGATGGAGTACGAACATGTTTGTCGTTTTACTGTTTATTCCTCTGTTCTCTTACATTACCGGAGTCAAGTTTGTGTATGAATGGGAACTGCTTTCTCAAATCGTTTTAGGGTATTTGGTGGTCTCTTATATGTTGTATGTCATCGAAAGTGAACGAAGTTCGTATGAAGAGAGGTTGAACGTAGCACTTGAAGAGAATAAAATACTTTTTAAAGAGGTACACCACCGTACAAAAAACAACATGCAGGTGGTAATGAGTCTACTTGAAAGCCAATCTTTTAAAATCGATGATCCCAAATACAAAAAAATGTTTGAAACACATGTAGACAGATTAAAAGCAATGAGTCTCATGCATAAAAATCTTTACAGTAATCACAGTTATGAAGAAGTAGATATCCAAGAATACCTGGAAGAGATAGCCCAAAGCCTGCAAACCTACACAGAGCACACTATCAACACAGATATAGACCCCATAATAATAGATATGAAAATTGCTATGAATCTCGGTCTTATTTTTAATGAGGCTGTGACCAATTCCATTGAACATGCTTTTGATGATGAGATGGGAAATATTGATATTTCTTTTAAGCAAGTAGGTGAACGATATAATTTGTGTATAGAAGACAACGGTAAGGGTTATGATACTTCAAAAATATACAAGTCTTTAGGATTGACCCTTATAAAAGATCTGAGTGCTACCTTACCTAACAGTACGATAAGTATAGAAGGACAAGAGGGCGTTAAAATTAAGATCTTTTTTGATCAAGAGGAAGATGTATAATGGATTTACCTAAAAATATTGTGATAGTGGAAGATGAAGTGATCACCCAGCGTTATTTGCAAGATATTCTTACCCAGCATCATGTCAATGTATCAGGTTGTTTTGATAATGCCTCAGATGCGATAGAAACACTTAAAAGTATAGATTGTGACATGATCTTGATGGATATAAACATTAAAGGTCCAATGGATGGGATACAGTTAGCTAGGAAAATTTTAGGAATATATACACTTCCTGTTGTCTTCATTACTGCACACAATGACGATGCAACACTTGAAGAACTTTTGGAACTTGCACCGTACGGCTTTATAGGGAAACCTTTTTCAAGTAAAGAGGTACTTGTCACGATTAAGATAGCATATAAACGATATTTGATACATACAGCAGTATCTAGGGTAAAAACAAGTGATGAATCCAATGATATAGTCATCAATGCGTACTATTCATATTCGCGTACTTTATCTGTATTGTATTATGATGGGAAAGCTATTAAACTGAACAAAAAGCAAAGTAAGCTTTTAGAGGTTTTAAGTCAAAATGTAAATCATACGGTAGGGTATGACACGCTTATCTCACAGCTATGGGAAGATGACAGTGTAGCAGATTCTACTTTACGTACTTTGGTATATTCTCTGCGTAAACTTCTTCCTGATCTGCCTATTGTTTCTCATAGTAAAGTAGGATATTCCTTACAAAGTACACATTAAATTTAATTTTTGTTGATTATTTCAAAAGTATTGACATTTATTTGACATTTATTTGATATCATCTTTTTCAAATTATATTTTTGATAATGCCAAACCATTTGCGAAGGTGGGACGGAAAGCTACGGATCTCATGTTAGACTGCCGAGTTACCTAATAATTATAAATTCAGGGAGCGTGGGATGAAGTTTATACAGTTATGGTTGAGGGCGTTTAGTCTATTTAGTTTTTTGGTTTTAGGTTCAGGTACGCACCTGCAAGCAGAAGGTTCTTGGCAAATGGGGTTAAAAGAGGGGAGTACCCATAATCAGCCTCTTTTGGATTACTATTCTTATGCTCAATCTGATCAGTCTGGATTAACAAGAGAGTATCGGCCGCTGTACGTTGATATTTTGAATGCAAATGAGGTGATCAATGTACATGCCTGTGGAAATGCAGATGCAGATAATTTGAGGATACTCATTTTTGACGATACTGCTATTCCGGGTAATGATACAACAGGGCTTATTGATTCAACTACCATTACTGGTACAGGCCCAGGTTGGATTGCTTGTAACAATACCTTTGGTGGTACTT
>JAPHUJ010000048.1 GCA_026193735.1 Sulfurovum sp. | reverse complement strand
TTAAGCATATATGGTTTACCTTTTCTATAAGCACCATCAGCCGTGATAACGATCTTCGCTTCCGCATCTTCAATACGGACTTTAAGCGCTTCAGCAGAGAACCCTCCAAATACAATAGAGTGAATCGCACCGATACGTGCACAAGCAAGCATTGCATACGCTGCTTCAGGGATCATAGGCATATAGAGTACAACTCTGTCACCTTTATTGACACCAAACTCATGTCTAAGTAAATTGGCCATTTTGTTGACATGTAGTGAGAGTTGCGCATAGCTAATGTGCTCTACATCACCTCTGTCACCTTCGAACAAGATAGCCGTTTTATGTGCTTTATCTGCGAGATGTCTGTCGATACACTGATTGGAAACATTAAGCTTACCATTGGTAAACCACTCATAAAAAGGAGCATTAGTTTCATCAAGAACTTTATCATAAGGAGCCAGCCAATCTATCTTCTCGTCAGCAAATTCTTTCCAAAAACCTTCATAGTCTTCAATAGCCTTGTTTTGCAACTTCCAATATGCATCCATACTGTTAATAGCAGCATTTACAGCGAATTCGGGGTTTGGATTAAATATTTCTTTTGACATTAAAATTCCTTTATATATGTATTACAAATATTCTAACATAAATTATAGGAGAGTTGAAAGAAAAAAAGAAAGAAAAATTAAATAGGAGTATTTTACTCCTATTTGTTACAAGTAGTAATAGATGATTTAAACGATCTCTATTTTTTTTACAACATCCAGACCAAAACCTGAAAGTCCGACAAACTCCGTGTCTTTATTTGTTGTAAGTAGATTAATGTTTTTAATACCTAGGTCTTTAAGTATCTGCGCACCCACACCAAACTCTTTGGCTTGTTCATGAGAGATCACTTTTGTATCAAGAAAGATGAGTGTTCCCCCATTGAGCTTTAAATAATCTATAGAATTACTCAATGAATTAAAACGTTTATCATCAAGTACAAGTGCTATATCTGTTCCTATGTTATGAAACTTTACGTTTGCTGTTTGGTGTGTTTTATAAAACTGTATAACAGTATGTGTTCTGTCGAGATGATCTATATAGGTGATCTTCTCAACTTTTATACCTCGAAGTTCACTCTCTTCTTCTTTTACCCGTTTTATAAGCTTTTCATTGGCTAAACGATATTCAACGATGTCTGAAATATAAACAATGGATATATTATGCTTTTTAGAGAAGATTTCCAGGTCATCCATTCGTGCCATTTTCCCGTCATCTTTAATGATCTCACAGATAACAGCAGCAGGAGCAAGACCAGCTAGTTTGCAAAGATCTACAGAGCCTTCAGTGTGCCCGGTTCTAACTAAAACTCCACCATCTTTAGCGATAAGTGGAAATATATGTCCTGGACGCACAAAGTCCTCACTGATTGTTTGAGGACTTGCAAGTTTGGAGATGCAATCATCTCTCTCCGCTGCTGATATTCCAGTCTCAGCATTTTTAGAGTCTATAGAAACCGTAAATGCTGTCTCATAGTTAGAAACATTGTTACTTACCATTGGCATGAGATCAAGCTTGGATGCTATTTCTTTTGTGATAGGTGTACAGATGAGTCCTCTAGCCTCTTTTGCCATGAAGTTTACCATATCAGGTGTAGAAAAAGTTGCTGCATAGACAAGATCACCCTCATTTTCACGATCTTCATCATCCATCATGATGACCATCTTACCTCTTTTTACTTCTTCTATGGCTTTTACCACTCTTCTTATTGCTTCACTAGACATCAAAATCTCCCAAATACTTATAATATATACATATGTTGTTTTTATGTATTATACCTATTCGTACTTCATTTCAGAAACTTTTTTTTATTTTCCTTTAAATCCTCTTGACATGTGAGGTATTTGGTGCTATAATGCCGTCCACATAAGCAGTTAGCTTGTGAAGATTGGGGTATCGCCAAGCGGTAAGGCACTAGTTTTTGGTACTGGTATTCGGGGGTTCGAATCCCTCTACCCCATCCATAAGATTTCATCTTAGTTTAATTAAACTAAGATACAATCTCACTCAAAATGAATCGAAAGATTTATTTAAAATTCCTGTCGCGGGATAGAGCAGTTTGGTAGCTCGTCGGGCTCATAACCCGAAGGTCGTAGGTTCAAATCCTGCTCCCGCAACCAATT
>JAPHUJ010000157.1 GCA_026193735.1 Sulfurovum sp. | reverse complement strand
TTTCATCAAAAAGAAGCCTACTTCTTACTTCTGCAATAACGATAGAACCATCTTGTTTAATGATTTCTACCACTCCCTTATACTTTTCGAGTTTACTGTTAAAGACATCGCTGATCACTTTACTTATTTTCTTTTGTGATACTGGGGTAAGTCGTTTTAATAACTTTCTATAGGTAGGTTCAAAACTTTGAGGTTCTTCCCCTACTATACGAAACAATTCATCATCCCAATAATGCTTTTTAGAAGACAATGAGGTCATCCAGCTTCCAAAATGTGCAATACGTTGTACTTCTGCCAATCTGGATTTATTCTCTTGAAGTAAAGTATGAGCCAAGCATGCCTTGATAGCATTCACAAGTTTTAAATTTATATTCGTTAAAGAGTTAACAGTAAGTGTATCAAGAGGATTTCCAGATTTTGTCAAAACAAAATAACCAAAGTTCTTAAGTTCAAAAAAATAATAATATTTGTCACCTACTTTCTCAACTAAAATATGGTGATCATTATTAGAAAATTTTTCTTCCAACTCTTGTATAATACTAACATGTACTTCATTCTTTATCAATACTTTTGGTTTAGCATATAACATCTCATAGCTACTGCCATTCTTTTGATAGATAGATGCAGAAGAACAGTTGAGTCTGCTCAACATCATGGTTATACTTTCATTCAGCATCTTTTTAAGATCAAGGGTATTTCCCAAGGACATGGAAATTTCGTAGAGTGCGAAAAGTAAAGGATTTTTATCCATGACCTATATGACCTACCACTGATGTTTTATTGTAAAATGCCAAATAATCTCTACCATTGTTAGCGATTTCCCCAAATGTCAATGCACCTACAAGTGGTGTATCCTCCCTATAAACTGCTTCAATTTCATTTTTAAAATCTTCTTCTAAAACAAGTACACGTGAAATACAGTCTATAAACAACGTAAACTTATTTTGAAAATCCATATGCTTATAACTGATATCTGCTGCATATTTTGCAGCATTGACAAGATCAGCCCTATTTCCATATAAAATATCGATATAAGACCCTTCTTCTATATCTCCTACACAGACCATTTCTGTACCACTTAATACAATAGGATCACGTACTATTTTTTCGTCCGTAATCGTATTGATACCAAAAGGAAATGATTTGGCAATTTCAAAAAAGTTTTCTTCAGTAATATCCACTGACGCATACTTATTTAGTGCATGTTTGTAAACTTTAAATGCTGGTTCATAGTCGATCTCTTGGACTATCGTTCCATTTACTTTCGTGACTTGATATGGTCCACTGATACTTTTCCATCCATGACACACACCTATGGAACTATGACATTTAGAGTAACCATATACAAAAGCATCTTTCAACAATCCTTGATTGGTAAAAAGTGAAGGTTTTTGCTCAAAACTTAAAGATCCTGAACCACCTCCAATATAATTGACATCCAAACCATAATTGTCAAATAAAACATTCACACATACGCCTATGTTTTTTGCCAATCCATCAATAAAAACAAACATCGTTTTAATAGATATATCAAAACCTTTTAACTGTTCTTCCATATCTTTATCCAATGATTCATAGTCTTTTTGACTAATATCATGAATAATATGAATATCCATTGTATCATGCAATCTTATAAAAAGTGTACCTCTATCATATTTTTCGGTATTATGAATGATAGAAGGGAAAATTCCCCCTATAATAGATATATTACTTTGGAGAAGAATGGGATCAATAAACTCTTTATGAAATCCATTGGCATCACATGCCAAAATCATCACGGTCTGATCTTTATCACTAAGCATACTAATATTATGTGTAAAATTTTCTATGGAACCTGTTGGATCAAAAATTATATCAGCCATGATATACCCTTATTCATAATACATATTCACTATTGCCAGAGATCTAATAAACTTTCAAACTTTTTCTTTATTATTAATTTTATTAATATTTTATCATAAAATATTATTGAACATAAAGTCTCTTTTTATTAATCATGAAAGGAAAGCAAAAATTCAATAGTTAGAATTTAGAAAAAACCAATATTTAATTGTATTTTCTATTTAATTTTTTACAATATTTTATTAATAGGGATTATAACATTATCGATGTCATATTTTTGTAACATTATCTTTCCAGTATTTCATTCATTGTACATTCCAAAACCTCACTAATAATAGAAAAAAGAAAGTATAGAGACAGACCCAAACTTTATAAAATTTAAGATATTCTATAAAATTAAATTTTATAAGGATCATCATGCAATATAGATATATAGGGAAAACAGGTCTTCGTGTCTCACCCATATGTATGGGTACGATGACATTTGGTACACAGTGTGATAAAAAAGAAGCTTTTGCCATTATGGACAAAGCCTATGACCATGGGGTTAACTTCTACGACACAGCAGAACTCTACCCTGTCCCACCAGATGGTAAACTCGCAGGTATCACTGAAGAGTGGGTAGGTGAATGGATGCAGACCAAAGATCGTGACTCCATTATATTAGCGA
>JAPHUJ010000126.1 GCA_026193735.1 Sulfurovum sp. | reverse complement strand
GATCAAAGAAATATCACAGCGTAAAATGGCAGCTATTTCTCGTTTTGCCAAATCGCTGAATAGATCTTCCCGTCTCAGTTCACGTTCAGCCTTATGGGCTTGATGACGTGCATGACGTAAACATTGTAGATCTTCTGTATCCAATATTTTAAGTGCATTTGGGCAATTCTTTTCGACTCTCCATCCAAATTGCTCTTCCATCATAAAACGGTCAAACATAACGATGTCTGGTTGGTACTCTGTAATATAAGTATCAAAACTATCACAATTAAGTGTAATACTCTGACTGCTAATACCTTCCTTAGCTAGATCAATCATATGTTCTGTGGGCTGTGCAGGTGTTGCAAATTCGACTTGCCATTTTTGTTGTTTAAAGAGACGCAAGATCGACATCATGTGGCTACCCGCCGCTGATGAATTTGGTTCAGGCCATACATAGCCGACCACTAAGATTTTTTTCATTTTAAAACTTTCATACTAAAGTGAACAGGATTTTTTTAACTCAGGTAACTTCATTTCCAAATAGCTTATCTCGGTGAGTACATTCTGACGAAATGCGTCAAGTGGGGAACGTATAGAGTAGTATGCCCAACGGCCTTTTCTTTCTACTCGTAAGAAGCCTGCGTCTTTGAGTATCTTTAGATGTCGTGAGATGCGTGACTGTATCATGCCAAAAGCTGATTCAATGTCACAAACACATACTGCACCATGTTTGTCTATAAATCGTAGTAGTTTTAGTCGGGTTTCATCGTTGAGTGCACCAACGGTTTGTAAAAAAGTTTCCATATGGAAAGTGTAGCGTAATTTTAGTATGTATCAAGATATATTGATGTAGTATAGTATATTTTCAGTTTTAATTTATAGGAATATGGTTATACATAAAGAATATTATCCACATTAAGGAATATACATGGAATACTTAAATCTCTTTTTCATTGCACTCATAGAGCTCAGTAATGCAATGGCCCCCTACATACTTTTTGGTTTGCTTTTTGCCGGTATTTTGCATGAGTTTGTACCCGATACCTTAGTGACCAAGCATTTAGGAAAAGATACTATATCTTCTGTAATGAAAGCAACACTTTTTGGTGTACCTTTGCCTGTATGTTCCTGTGGAGTCATCCCTTTGGCAACAAGTATCAAAAAAAGTGGTGCCAGTAAAGGAGCAACACTTTCATTTCTCATCTCTACACCGATCACAGGTGTAGATTCTATTTTGGCTACATATGGGGTATTTGGATGGATATTTACCCTTTATCGTGCTGTGACTTCTATGATCATCGCTATGGTAGCTGGTATTTTGACTAACCTTTTTGATAAAAACGAAATGCCTGTTCAATCCGGTTTTTCAGCGGTAAAAACTCCGAATTCTTTTTCTCCGGTTCTTTCCATGCAAAAGAAGGAAGAGGCCAGTTGTTGCAGTACTGCATCTTCATGTTGTGCAACAGAAGAAAAAAGCTTTTGGTTCACAAGTGCATTTCGCTATGCGTTTGTGACACTTTTGGGTGATATTGCCAAGCCTCTTTTATGGGGTTTGGTATTGGGTGCATTGATCGCCGTGGCAATACCTCAAAGCATAAGCGACATCCTTATAGAGTACTCATGGTTTTCCTATGTGATCGTTATAGCTATCGCAGTACCAATGTATGTGTGTGCAACTGCATCTTTGCCTATCGCGGCAGGACTGATGCTTTCCGGTGTCAGTGCCGGGGCAGCCTTTGTTTTTCTTAGTGCAGGGCCAGCTACCAATACTGTGACCATCGGAGTTGTCAAAAAGATGCTTGGAACAAGTTCACTTTATATATATTTGGGGAGTATCGTTGTAGGAAGTATAGTGTTTGGCCTGGGATTGGATTATCTTTTTTCTGTTTCAGATATTAATCCTACTTCTTTGATCCATATGCATGAAGAGGCAGGAATTGTTTCTATGTTGAGTTCTGTAGTTTTATGGGGTCTTGTAGGATACTTGTTGCTTAGACGTAAAGCCTAAGTAACTGTACATTTTAAAGTCTGATATCTGTACCCATTGCTACGCTACCATGGATACCGGTTTCACTGTCTGCATATACTTCAGAAGCAGTCATGCTATTCCCTGATACCGCTACACCACCTATGCCCACACCAATTCTAGGTGAACACGCAGTTAAAGACAACATGAGAAAAAGAGATAAGCTAATGATCTTCATACTACTATTTCCCCCTATAGAAGAGTAAAAAAGCACCCAATGAAACAGCTGATACGATAATGATAGACGCTCCGGAGGTCAGATCATACGTATATGAGAACCATAAGCCCACAAGAGTAAAGAGTGTGGCTATGGCTCCTGAAAGGAACATCATGGAAAAAAGAGAGTTTGAAAGCTTCTCTGCAATGTACACAGGGATGGTAAGCATGGCAATGACCAAGATGAGGCCCACCACTTTGATAGCGATAACTACGGTGAGTGCTGAGAGTATGAGTATGAGTGTGTAGAAAAACCTGACGTTCACATCACGTAAAGCAGCATACTCACTGTCATAAGAAACGGCTAAGATATCTCTGTACCAGAAGGTCACAACAAAAAGAATGAGGGTCAGTAAAGCTCCCATAAAGTACAGGTCTTCAGAACTTACAGCCAAAATGGAGCCAAAAAGGTAGCTCATAAGGTCAACATTATAACCGGGAGTAAGATCGACAAATATCACACCGATAGCCATACCAACCGCCCAGATAAGTCCGATGAAGGTATCCATACGATGGCGTTTTTTAAGTGTAAGTGCCGCTATAAGCAGGGCAGCACTCACTGCAAATACAGATGCACCCAGAAAAATAGGCAGGCCAAAATACACTGCAAGTCCGATACCGCCATAAGAGGTATGTGCAATACCTCCTGCTAAAAATACCATACGGTTCACCACAATGAGTGAGCCGATGATACCTGCAGCAAAGCTGACAAGCAAGCCTGCAAGAAGGGCATGTTGCATGAATTCAAATTGTAAGGCTTCAATCATTTAACTTCTCTCCATTTTGGTGTTTCTTCCTCTACACAGCTGTTGCAGCTCTCTGCACCTAACATTTGTAAAAGTTCTATTTCACAGAAATGTCCGTCATTTCCATGTGTATGGAAAGTTTTCTCTTTGTTTGAAATGTCATGATAAGATAGTGTTTTATTCACATGTGCTGCTTTGTTTGCGTACTCCAGGATGACGGAGATATCATGACTTACCACGATGATAGTGATACTTTGATTGAGCATCTTAAGCAGCTCATATATCTCTTTCTGTCCTGTGATGTCTATGCTGGATGTTGGTTCGTCAAGTATAAGTATTTGGGGATGGGCACACAGGGCACGGGCTATCATAACTCTTTGGCGTTGCCCACCTGAGAGAGAACCTATTTTAGTTTGGGCAAAGTCTTCCATGCCTACTTGAGCCAAGGCACCCATGGCACAGAGAACTTCATCTTTTCCATAGCCAAAGAAAGGTCTTTCCCCTCCTACATGCCCCATCATTACTACTTCAATGACCTTGATAGGAAAGTCAGTATTGATATTGGTGTTTTGAGGAACGTAACCTATGTGGCTGAGACTTTTTGATGGTTCTTTACCCAGTACAGAGATACTGCCTTTTTTGAATTTATGTATGCCTAAGATGAGTTTTACCAAGGTAGATTTTCCTCCACCGTTTGGTCCGATGATGGCTAAAAAATCTTTTTCTTCTACACTTAGGTTAACATTTTCTAAGATTAGCTGTTTATCATAGGCAAAAGAAAGATCTTTTATATCTATTACAGACATCTTAGTTCTTACCGGCTATAGCATTGGCAATGTTTATGAGGTTCTCAGACCAGTTTGGAGCAAGTGGACTTACTTTTAGTACAGGTATCTGTAACTCTTTAGCGATGATCTTTGCTACGGTGTCTGAAAACTCCGGCTGCGTAAAGATGGCCTTTACATGCTCTTCTTTTGCCTCTTTGAGCAAGTGTATAAGCTCTTTAGGTTTAGGCTCTTTCCCTTCAACCTCTACAGCTATTTGCTCTAGATTATAAGCTTTGGCAAAATAACCCCAGGAAGGGTGAAACACCATAAATCTTTCTTCATCTTCCTCAGATGAAAGGATATTTATTATCTGTCTGTCTGTTTCATCTATGAAAGCTAAAAAGATCTCAAGATTTCTTTTATAGTAATCTGTGTGTGCAGGGTCTTCTTTTTTTAAAGCCTCATAAATATTTTTGGCGATGATCTTAACATTGGCAGGAGCTGTCCATATGTGAGGGTCTTCACCTTCATGTTCATGCGCACTGTGATGTGTATCATCATTCGCTTCTTCATCATGATCATTTTTCATTGGCATTTTTGTGATGTTGTCTGCAAGATCAATGACCTTCATTTTAGGATTAAGGTTTTGAAATTTAGGTAACCAAACATGTTCAAACTCTACATCTATTGCAAAGTAAAGATCTGCTTTAGCGATGTTTACCATCTGTGAAGGCTTTGGCTCGTAAGTGTGTGGTGAGTTACCAGGCTGTACCATAAGCGATACTTCTACCTGCTCACCACCGATGGCTTTGACAAATGTTTGTTCAGGTAAGATGCTTACCACAGCGTTGATATTTGAAAATATATAAGTTGTTGATAGTAAGAATATAAGAGTGATTTTTTTCATAAAAATATTATAGCGAAAGTGTGATGATATATCACTATTTTAGATAGTAAATATTTTGTTATAATTTGTTATAATAGATTATGAGGTGGTCTAATTATTCTAATTATTGTATGAAAGGTTTTTTATGATTATGGATGAAAGAAGAAATAAAAGTGATTTGTCATTTCCAGAAGATGAAATTAAATTGGCAAAGAAAATGATGGATCAGTTAAGAACAACTTTGGAATTCCTTTATTATTTGATGGATCACAGAGGAAAATTTTCTTTTACCATGATTTTATTCTCAGCAGATGAACATCTGAAACTGGAGAATTTACTTAAAAAATGGAAGCGTGAAACAGATATTTTGATTGAAATTGATAAGATAAATAATGTATATGTGCTTCTTTGTCAGTCAACAGATGAGGAAGGTGGACAACAATTTGGAGAAATCCTTATGTCAAATATGCGTTTGCTCGGTGGTACTACTGCATATTGTGTAGAAACAGAGCTTCAGACAACGTCATATTCGATTCAGGAGGTTATTTTTACAATGGTAGAAAAATATATTTCCATAAAAAAAGAAAAAGAATCCAATATAGTATTTTTTACCAAACCCAGAGAGATAGAAAATACAGAGAATAACGATGTCACCTATTATACTGATATATTATAGATTTTAAGGATACACTTAGAAAAAAATTAAAAAGTATTATGCCCACATAGCATACTTAATTACAGTTCTTTTTAATTGTGCATATGTTGGTTAGGATAATGAACGATTCTTTTAAAAAGTTACACCCAATCCCACATTTTCAGAAAGTATGATCTCACTCTCATTAAAGACTATAGATGTGTTCACCGGATGCGAAGCCAAGAGGCTTACTGCATCCAGATCAAGCATCGTAATGACATCGGCCTTGGCAGAAGCCACATGTACACCGGCAGCAACAGAAATGGGACCTTCCAGCATGCAGCCTATCATGCATTTGACTCCAAACTCTTTAGACACATCGGCTAGTTCTATCGCTTGTGTGATGCCTGCGGTTTTTGCCAGTTTGATGTTGACGTAGTCAATGGCTTGCATCTCAAGTAGTCTTCTTGCATCTTTAACACTGAATATGGACTCATCTGCAAGCAGGGGGGTTTGAACCCTCTCTTTTATATATTTGAGACCGTCTATGTCATCTGCTGAAACAGGTTGTTCTATGAACTCAGCGATAATATCCTGTTTTTCCAAAGCATGTAGGAGTGTCACACTTTCTTTTGCTGTCCACCCCTGGTTTGCATCAAGTCTCAGCGTTATGTTTTCATCCAAGGCATCATGTATGGCAATGATACGTTCCACATCTTTTTGTGGGTTATCACCTATTTTTATCTTCAGTGTGTCATAGCCAAGTTTTACAGCATCTAGACTATCAGATATCATTTTCTCAATCTCACCCATACTAATGGTAATGTCAGTTCTGAACTTTGTTTGTGTACCGCCTAACAACTTGTAGAGAGGTTGTTTGGATGATTTGGCCTTTAGGTCGTAGAGGGCTATTTCGAGTGCGGACTTGGCGGTAGTGTTTTTGAGTATACGCGTATGTATATTATTTAATATGGTATTAAAATCTTCTATCTCAAGTCCTAGGATAAAAGGCTTGATGTACTCTATAGCAGCGATCATAGAGCCCATCGTCTCACCCGTAATAACAGGGGTAGGTGCACCTTCTCCATACCCTACAGAACCATCATCACATTCAACGATCAGCACAAGGTCTTCAAGGGAATCTACACGACGCAAAGAAGTGATGAAAGGGTTTTTAAGTGGGGCTTTTAAGATACTGGTCCGTATATTGGTTATTTTCATTTGTTAAGGTCCAATATCTTCAAAAGCCAAGGGAACACACCCATTG
>JAPHUJ010000040.1 GCA_026193735.1 Sulfurovum sp. | reverse complement strand
CACCTAAAGAGTTCTCTTTTGAACCTAAAGAACATTGGGCTTTGGCCGAAATAAATGGATGGATAGACTTTGAACGTGGAGTAAAACTTGCTAAGAGTCGTTTCTCTGTGCTTCGTGGTGAAGCTGCAAGGCTGGAAAGAGCGCTTATAAACTTTTTTCTAGACACCAATGCTACCAAAGGCTTCGAAGAGCTTTGTGTACCATTTCTGAACAATGCCACAATGCTTCAGGGTACAGGGCAACTTCCTAAATTTGAAGAGGATCTCTTTAAGATAGAGGGAGAAGACCTTTATCTTATTCCTACAGCTGAAGTACCATTGACAAATATGTATAATGATGAGATACTCACAGAAAAAGAACTTCCTGTGCTTATGACCGGTTATACACCATGTTTTAGAAAAGAAGCAGGGTCTGCTGGACGTGATACGCGTGGTATGATACGTCAACATCAGTTTGATAAAGTAGAGATGGTGGCCATTGCACATCCGGATAAAAGTAATGAAGTATTTGAGATGATGGTGCAAAATGCATCAGATATATTGACAGCACTTGGTTTACCTCATAGAGTAGTAGAACTGTGTGGAGGTGACTTAGGTTTCTCGGCAGCGACAACTGTAGACTTAGAAGTTTGGCTTCCGGGACAGAACAAATACCGCGAAATCTCTTCGATCTCTAACACAAGAGACTTCCAAGCAAGACGCGCAAAGATCCGGTTCAAAGATGGCAAGAAAAATAGATTCGTTCATACTCTAAATGGCTCAGCACTCGCCGTAGGACGTACTATAGTAGCTATCATGGAGAACTATCAAAATGAAGATGGGAGCATCACAATCCCTACAGTTCTTCAACAGTATATGTAAGTCTGGATTGTCATCACTTTAGTAAGTAATTTTACTAAATACCTCTAAATAGGCAGATTGAACTGCCTATATGCTGCCACAATTATTAACTTTTTCCCTTCTTTCAAGTCAGTTAGCCTCGGTTCGTAACTGCCTTAGTTATTGCATCAACTATTTCAAATATAAGTCAAAGCATTGTATACAAATATTTTAAAGCGGGTTTGTGGAAAGTATATCCATCTAATTTTTTAGGTATAAATGGACATTGTTTCGTCCATTTTTTTTGACATAGTAAAGTGCCTCATCAGCCTTTGAGAGAAGTGCATAAATACTATCATCAGGTTGAGTAAACTCACATATACCCATACTGACAGTAATTTTCAAAACAGTTCCTTTATAAGTAATTTCTAGTTCATTTATTTTTTTTAGCAATTTTTTTGTTTTTTCTATGGCTAAATCAGAAGTTGTATAAGGAAGTAAAAGTATAAATTCATCCCCTCCTGTTCTTGCAAAAAAGTCCGTATCACGTATGCAGTTGCTTATCTCTTTAGTTAATGATATAAGTACTAAATCGCCTGCTTCGTGACCATAATTATCGTTTATATTTTTAAAATGGTCTACATCGATGATTATCAAAGAAAAAGGTGTTTTATAACGTATGTTATTTTTAATTAAATTTTCGCCTTTTTCTAAAAAAGCCCTTCTATTGGCAATACCTGTCATCTCATCCGTTCTTGCTAGTCCTTCTGCTTTTATTGTTTCTCTTTTTAATTCAAGAGTTCGTTTGATTACTTCAGATTCCAAAGTTTGTTTTGCTTTTTCTAATGTACGTTTTTCTTTCTCTTGCGCACTTTTTGTATTTTCTTCTAAAAGAGTGATTCTGTCTGCAAGGGCAATAGAAAGTAAAATCCCCTCTGCAATAAATCCAAACCTGCTGATCCAAAATAGAAACTCACTCGTTTCCAGAAGCTCTGAAAAACGAAGTAGTGAAATGATAATAGTAGAAGAAAGAATAAGAGAAGCTATGGTGTAACCTCTTGCGATCTTGTACCCACGACGCCATAATATAAAACCTATAATAGGAAAAAAGATAAATGAAAATGCACTTATCTTAAGTATCACTATAGCAGAATAGCGAGCATCTAAATTGGCTAAGACAAAGGCTATTAACGCAAATATTATCAGTATTTTTAAAAGTTTATCTACTTTTGGCAGGTATTTAGAAGTTTCCAAAAACTCACGGGTAAATGAAACAAAAGACGCAATAATAATTACGACTGCTACAAAAGGCATTATATCTATAAGATAGAGTGACTCATTCCATAAATAGTGTGCTCCTAATTGGTTGAAAGTCACTATTGAAAGTATAACACCTATGATATATATGTTGTACCAAAAATACTCTTTTTTTCTGAGTATAAACCAGATAAATATATTGTAAAGCAGCAACACCAAAAGTGCACTAATAATTCCTACCAATAGATTAAAACGAACTTCTTGTGACTTTACAAATTCATCCTTAGTCCATATAGAATGAAACATCTCCATAACTCCGGCATCAACATAAGCGAGTTTCACATAGATTGTGTTTTTTTCTTTTGCAGGTGTGATAAATTCAAATGATGAGCGTTGGTCAAAAGATATTTTAGATGCATCAATATAATGATCACCCTTCAAAGAGTGGGAGACAAGAATATTTTTATCGTTATATTGCCAGCTTTTCAGTTCATCGAATTGACCATGGTTAAACTTTAAAATCCAATCAATTGGTTCATTTTTAGGGTTTTCAACCTCAAATTTAATCCACCAGTTTGATTTACTTGCGCCTTGACTTGAATGAATATTGTGATCAACTTTAAAAGTTTGGCATTTTATATCTTTTATGCCTATTTTTTTTGTACTATCTTCACAAAAAGAGACTTGAGAAAATGTTTTAAGGCCTTTTATATTTGAATCTAAAGTAATTAGATTGGCATGTATAAAAATTGAAAAAAGGAAAGTAAAAGATAAGATTTTTAACATATTTGTTATTAGTATAGTTATCTCAAAACTTTAAAAGACAACCTTCTCCTTATCGATAAAATATAAAAACTATATATATTACCTTTATATAGATTAATATTGTCAAACAAACAATAATGTTGGAGTGTCCAAGTTATGATGGATTTATGTTTCAAGCAGTCTTTCTGATGATAGTAATTATAATATTGAGTGAATACAAAAAAGGTGTCAAGACATAAACCATAAATATTAACATCGGTACATCTTCGTAATAACCTCAGACTTCTTGTCTTTAATACTAGTTTAGATAAACGGTGTTAAAAAAACACTTTTATTTAAAGTTCTTTTGGTTTAAATAGCGTTCCAAGAGTGTGTTTACCTTCTAAGAGAAATGTTTCTGCAGCACTGAGGTCAAAGCCATTACATAAAAACATCTTTCTTTCCCGCTTGATAAGATAGTCGGCGGCTTTTAGTTTGGTTACGATACCGCCTGTGGCAAACTCGTTGTTTGCCGTAGAACTATCAGCTAATGCACTTTCAGGCAATGTATTGATAGCCTTATACAGTTTGGCATCCTCATATTCATTTGGGTTTTTATCATAGTACCCATCAATATCACTTAATATAACCAATAGATCTGCATCAGTTGCATGGGCAACGTAAGCAGAAAGTTGATCATTATCACCAAAAAGCTGCTCAGGAGTAGAGGTGATATCGTTCTCATTGACAATAGGCAGAATATCATTTTCTAAATGAGTGTCAATGATCTCTTGAAACATTCTGGTACGTTTACGTGAATCAAAATCATCTTCAGTCAAGAGTATCTGTGCGGTATCAATATCATAAATATCAAATTTCTTTTTATATGCTGTCATCAATATCGGTTGCCCTGCAGCAGCAATTGCTTTTTTACCGATCTGTTTTCTTTTATCAAGTTTCAATGCTGAGTATCCTGCCGCAACAGCACCTGAAGTTACCAAAATAACATCATATTTATTTTTCAGTTTTGCAATTAAGGTAACAAGGTTCATCATACGTTCTTTTGCAATATTATTATTTTCTGTCAAGACAGCACTGCCAACTTTGATTACAATTCGTTTCATCTATTCTCCTTGATCATGGTTAGTATTTTTCTTAATTTACATTGAATGGATTAAACGCTTCACAAAAGTAAAGACGATGGGTTATATGTAAGGGAATCTTCCACGATATACTAGATAGTATTCTGACTATCAGTATGACGTAGTTTCAACTTTCCTTTCATGCTTAAATAACTGTTTAATGCACCAATGTATGCTCTGGCACTTGCTAACATAGTGTCGATATTCAAGCCATGTCCTATGATGGCAGGTTCACTGTTAAATGAAACTTTGACTGTGACATTTGCTAATGCATCTTTTCCTTCACTGACTGACTTCACTTTGTAGTCCAATAACTGACCTTCATAACCAGAGATCCTGTCTATGGTTTTAAATATGGCATCGATAGTACCTTCGCCAATGCCCGCATCTATGATTTCTTGACCGTCTTTTTTAATGCTTACCGCAGCAGAGGGCACACCATTGGAACAGTCCATCAACTGCAAAGAGATCAATTCATAAATCTTAGGAGCCATTGTCATTTCAGACGTGACCAAAGCTCTTAAGTCATCATCATAGATATCTTTCTTTCTATCGGCTAAGATTTTAAAACGTTCAAACGATGCATTCAATTCTTCATCGCTTATGATAAAGCCTAATTTACTTAATTTATCTTTAAATGCTGCACGTCCTGAGTGTTTACCTAAGACCAAAGTATCTTTCATATCTAAGCCAATGTCTTCTGGACGTATGATCTCATAGGTCGTTTTGTTTTTCAACATCCCATCTTGGTGTATACCGCTCTCATGCGCAAAAGCATTTTTACCGACTATTGCTTTGTTTGGTTGAGGTTCTATGCCCGTAATATTGGCTATCAAACGGCTTGACGGGTAGATCTCTTTTGCATTGATATTAGTTGTATAATTGGCAAATATATCAGAACGTGTTTTTAATGCCATGACTATCTCTTCAAGTGCAGCATTCCCCGCTCTTTCACCTAAACCGTTGATGGTACACTCTACTTGTCTGGCACCATTGACCACAGCCTCCAAAGAGTTTGCTACACCCAAACCTAAGTCATTGTGATTGTGTACGGAAATAATGGCACGATCACCTACATAGTTGCTCATCTCTCTCACCATTGCACCGATTTCAAAAGGAAGTCTAAATCCTACAGTATCAGGTAAATTGATGGTGCTGGCACCTGCAGCGATAACTGCATCTGTGATCTCTTTCATAAAGCCGATGTCAGAGCGTCCTGCATCTTCACAGGAAAACTCTACATCATCTACGAAAGTGCGGGCATACTCTACCGCTCTTACTGCTCTTTTGATGACTTCATCGGGAGTCATCTTAAGTTTGTGTTGCATGTGGATGCTTGATGTAGCGATGAATGTATGGATACGTTTCATCTTTGCTTTGGCTACGGCCTCACCTGCAGCTTTGACATCTGAGTCTATGGCACGTGCCAAAGAACAAACTGTTGAGTTTGTCACCCTCTGGGCTATCTTCTCAATGGCATCAAAGTCTCCAGGACTCGCAGCTGCAAATCCAGCTTCAATGATGTCTACCCCCAAACGCTCTAGCTGTGCAGCGATCTGGATCTTCTCTTCGGTGTTCATAGAAGCCCCAGGACTCTGCTCACCGTCTCTTAATGTTGTGTCAAATATTTTTATGGTTTCAATACTCATTTTATTACCTTGATATTGTAAAAGCGTTATACGCTATAAATTGTCTAATTCTACCTAAATTGTAGTTATTAGAAACTAATTATTTCTATGTTATGTAAAAAGGGTGTGTGGATCGTTAAACGATTAGAATGCGAGCAGTAGCAGGAGAGAGCTGTCTTTAGTGAAAATAGTGTATTGGCTTATGATAGTTTTCATAATCTCTCCTTTAAATTTTAAATATTATACAGTATTTAAAAATAAAATACAAGGGATAATAATTATCTTTTAATGTTTATCTTTCTTAAATTTAATGTTCTGAGTGCACGTAGAGGCCCATAGAGTATATAGCCTAAGATGATAATAGCAAATCCTTCTGCTGCGAAAAGGTAGAGAAGTGAAGCAATGAGCATAAGTACGATCATGGTTTTAAATACCATCGGTTTATCTAGTTTTACTTTTTTAAATGAAGGATAGCGAAAATTACTTACCATAAGTACGGCTATAACAAGTGTAAGAAATAGTAATACTATACCATAGTTTTCAAGTGCATATTTATGAAATAAGAGTATCCACATGGAGACAAATATGGCTGCGGTTGGAATGGGTAGTCCTATAAAGACATTAGGGTCTGTTTTTGCTGTAGAGATGTTAAATCGTGCTAAACGTATAGCGCCAAATATAACATATAGTGCAGATACCAGGATGCCAAAACGTCCAAATTCATGCCCTATAAAAAAGTAAAGTAACATCGCAGGTGCGATGCCAAAAGAGATGATGTCTGCCAAGGAGTCAAATTCTACACCAAACTGACTCGTTGTATTTGTCATACGTGCAATACGCCCGTCTAAACCATCAAAGATAAGGGCCAATAGTATGAGCCAAGATGCCAGAACAAAGTTTCCTTTGCTCGCTTCCACAATACTTATCACTCCGACAAAAATGCTACTTGCAGTAAACAGATTTGGAAGGATGTAGATAAGGTTTGCATTTTTCATTAAACGTTACATTTCCATTGAAGAATATCTAGAGGTATACACTTTGATAACTTCATCAGTGCCCAACGAAAATATCCTTTGGATATCGCTCATACGTCTGATCGCATTTGCGTGTTTATTCTTCATCTAATCTTCAGCATCTTGTTTATCGGCAGCTTCTGCTTTTGCTATTTTGGCACCATGAGCCAATCGACTCTCCATATTATTTTCTTTTTCAAACGTATCGATGATCTCACGTACTTTTTTACCTTCGATCACTTCAACTTCTAAAAGTACAGCAGTCATATTTTCTATGGCTTGATGATACTCATTGAGTGTCTTTTTAACATAAATGTAACGCTCATTTAGGGTTGAACGGATGTAGTTATCCATATCTTCTGCCATTTTTTCACTATAGTCAGTAGATACTGCTCCTGCGCCTAAGAATGAGTTTTGACTTCTTGAGAGAACCATAAGACCCGCTACATCGGTCATACCATATACTGAGATCATGTCTTTTAGAATGGCAGTAGCACGGTCAAGGTCATTACCCGCACCGGTGCTTATTTCGCCTATGAAAACTTCTTCAGCTGCACGACCACCAAGAAGTACGTCTATTTCAGCCATAAGTTCATGCTTTTGTTTTAAGAAGCGCTCTTCATCTTCAGGGAGGTGTAGTGTATAACCCAATGCACCCAATCCTCTAGGGATGATAGATACTTTTGTTACACGTGTTGCACCTTTGGTAAGTTCTGCCATAAGTGCATGACCACTTTCATGATAGGCTACGATTCTTTTTTCTACTTCGGATATTTTTCTATTTTTCTTTTCAAGTCCTACAAAAGAACGTTCGATGGCTTCGATCAGGTCAGATTGTTCTATCTCTTTTTTGTTAAATCTCCCTGCAAGAAGTGCTGCCTCGTTGATGATATTTGCTAAATCTGCACCTGCAAGTCCGGCTGTTTGCTTTGCAATGATCTTTAAGTTGACCTTTGCAGAAAGCTTAACATCTTTGGAATGTACTTTTAATATGGCCAAACGTCCATCATAGTCAGGTTTGTCTACCAGTACTTGTCTGTCAAAACGTCCTGCTCTAAGAAGGGCGGCATCCAGTGTTTCCGGTCGGTTTGTTGCAGCAAGCACGATGACAGGAGTGTCTGTACCAAAACCGTCCATTTCTGCAAGGAGTTGGTTAAGTGTTTGTTCTCTTTCATCATTTCCACCCATCTGCCCACCAGATGCACGACTCTTACCGATAGCGTCTATTTCATCGATGAAGATGATAGATGGTGCTTCTTTTTTGGCTTGTGCAAAAAGATCACGTACTCGACTCGCGCCTACACCGACGAACATCTCAATGAACCCTGAACCACTTACTGAGAAAAATGGTACAGATGCTTCTCCTGCTACAGCTTTGGCAAGAAGTGTTTTACCTGTTCCTGGAGGTCCTACTAAAAGTAAACCTTTTGGTATCTTCGCACCAAGTTGCATGTAACGTTCCGGGAATTTAAGGAAATCAACGATCTCTTTCACTTCATCTTTGGCTTCTTCAACCCCTTGTACATCATCAAATTTTGTGTCTGGTTTTTCAGAATTTATGAGTTTGTCGGCTTTTCCGGCACCTAAGATACCGCCACCCATACCCTTAGACATTTTTTTGGCTAAGAAGATCCAAATACCAAAGAAGATGAGGATAGGAAGCAAAGACCCTAAAAGATCAGAGATAAAGCCACCACCCATGATACCTTCATACGTAATGTTCTTTTCTTCTAAAAGAGGAATGAGATCTTTGTCATAGGTAGGAACATTCTGTGCGATAAAACGTGTTTTACGGCCATCATTATCTGCGATAGCCTCTATCGTTGTAGGGGTAAGCTTCACAGAGGTGATAGTCCCTTTTGCTATCTCAGATTTAATTTCAGAGTATTTTACAGTTTTCGTTTGTGTGACACTGCTTCCACCATCTAACATATTGCCAAGACCTTCACCATCACCTACAAATGATTTAAAGATCATTATGATGACGATTGAGAAGATTGCAAATGCCAATAATGGATTATTGTTAAAAAAATTATTATTGTTATTGTCTTGGTTGTTTTTATCTTGCTTAGCCATTTATTTCCTTCTTGTATACGAGTGTAACCCACTCATCCTTAAGTATTCGTTTAACCAGCGTGAGTTCTTTAAATGATTCCACTACTAGGTCTTCTTTTTTATCTAAAATACCTGAAAGTATCAATAGACCATCTTTTTTACAGGCAGATTTTAAATCTTTTGCTATAAATCTGAGTACATCTGCGATGATATTTGCGATGACTATATCATAGGTAGCTTCAGTTTTATCTATGGAACCTTCCCAAAGTTTGTCATAGTTTTCTTCATTTAGTTCAAAGTTTTCTTTGCAACTTTCAACAGAAAGAGGATCCGTATCACAAAGTTCGACGTTTGCACCCAGCTTTTTACAAGCAAGACCCAAGATGCCTGAACCACATCCTACATCTATGACAGATACCCCTGGAACCACATAGTCACTGATAGCTTCTAAACATGAAAATGTTGTTGCATGATGCCCTGAACCAAAAGCAAGAGCAGGGTCTATCTTGATATTGATAAAATCTTCTTTGGGCGCATACCAGCTTGGAAAAATGTAAAATTTTCCAGCCTCTATAGGTTCAATAGAGTCCTGATAAGTCTTTATCCAGTCTATATTTTCTTTCTCTTCTATCTTATAATCCATTTTGATGGCAGCACCTAAAGTACCGGCTAATGATACAAGCGCATCTTTAACGAAAGTTAAATCAGATTCACTGCGTACGATGATCTGGCCTTCACCCAATTCTAGCCCCTCACCATAAATATTAGCAATAAAATCTGCTATAAAGTCCACAAATTGATCATCTAGTGTAACGGTTAATTCATAGTATTTATCTTGCATTGGATACCTTAAAAGCTTCTTCCAGATCAAGAGTACCTTCGTAAAATGCCTTCCCTACAATAGTGCCATCGATGCCGGCTTCTATGAGAGCATAAATATCTGTCATATCTTTTAATCCTCCAGAGGCAATCGTTTCAAGGCCGGAAGCTTTTTGAATCTCCAGGGTAAATTCAACATTCACACCGGTCATCATCCCATCACGTCCTACATCGGTACAGATGATAGCCTGCACACCTGCATTAGCAAATTCACGGGCGAGGTCAGTAGCTTTCATATTACTCACTTCTCCCCAACCTTCCACTGCGACCATACCGTCTATGGCATCTATACCCACAACGATAGGATATTTTGCCGCCATATCTTTCACAAATTGAGCATCTTTAACGGCAATAGATCCTAAGATCAATCTATCAATCCCAAGTTCCAAATACATTTTGATGGTCTCTTCATCACGGATACCGCCACCCAGTTCCAGTTTAAGATTACAATGCTCACGGATTTGTTTGATCTGCTCTAAATTCTCAGGCTTACCTGCGAACGCACCGTTAAGGTCAACAAGGT
>JAPHUJ010000313.1 GCA_026193735.1 Sulfurovum sp. | reverse complement strand
ATACATTTTAAGTGTACTTTCCCTCTCTAACGCATATAAATGCCCATACAAAAGGATTAAGAGAGTAAGGATCTTTTTCAAAACAGATACTCCACCTCAATGGTGACACGCTGATCTATAGGAGAGATCTGTAAAGTATTTACTGCACCAGTATCTCGGTTTACTGTATATTGATTCGTCTTTTTTGCTTTATTTAAAAGATTATCTCCCTTCAATGTTAACATGAGATCTTCATCTATATTCCAAGAAACAGAACTTGTCAGATCAAAGTAGTTTTTCCAATCAACGCTGTTACGATGCCAGACAATACCATTGTAAAAATCAAAGTTTTCATAACTGTTTGTCAAACTAAAATATCCACTGATATCTTCAAGTTTGGGTTCAGTAAATATATCTCTGTAGTTTGCATAATAAAACTGTAAATTAATTTTATTATCTACATTAAAATTATAATCATAGTTAAAAATTGTAGTGAAATATTTTGTATCTTTCCCCAGACCACTTTTTTTGTCTTGAAACAAACTATCTGCATCTTGCATATAATGCAAAAATAATCTTATATGCTGTTTTTCCTTACTATAAGCAACTTCTTGTGTAATACCTATCGTTGTTTGTGGTTCCGTGTGTTGATAGATTGGTTGAATGTTTTCATAATCCAAATAGCGTACCAAAGGTTCTAAAGCAAACTGGCTACGATAGAGATACGCTTTGTAACTCCAATCATCACTGGCATAGATATAGCCTACACGCAGTTGCAAAAGAGAGTCATCTTCTATGCCTCCATTCCGTGCTATGTTATTAGCAGATATACCAAAAGTTAAAAGTTCTTGAGTACTTAATGCATATTGATCTTGAAAGAAAAGAGAAGCTATCTTTTCTTCAGTAAAGGGAGTGACCAAAGCATCTTGCCCCATATTTCTAAACGAATCAAGCGCTTTGTATCTTACTTTTATTCCTCCCGTGATACGATGATTTTCTATCGTTTCTTTATAGGTCAGCTCTCCCGTATAAGTACTGTTCTTATACACACCATTAAAAGTATTTGAGCCTAAAGCATCTGACCAAGATAATTGACTAGGTAATACAGAAAAAGGATTATTCTCATCCTCTTGAATCATGTCTGTTTTAAGCCAATCATAGGCCAACTGTACACTCCAATGCTCACCCAAGTCAATTCCGTAATCCATATGCACATTCAGATAATCTATTTGTGATACTAAAGGCGTGGCATCCCAACTCATACCAGCTAGACCGTCTGTATTTTTTTTCATTACCTGTAGATGAAAAATTTGATCTTCTGTTTTTATATAAGAAAAAAGTTGTGTACGTTCAAAATCTCTGCTTAAAGGAATAGAGGTTCCATTATCTATGGTCTCCCTTTTTGCATCAGTATGAGACAAATTGACCATATAAGATAGATTTTCCTTTTCCTCCCCATAACCAATGCTTTGGGAGTTGTATCCTCTACTTCCACCTACAAGGCCTAACTTCCCTCCAGGATCTCGTTTTGGATCCTTAGAGTAAAGGAAAACAGTAAGGTATGCAGGCTCCACTGTAGTTTCAAAAGAGGGTGTCATATAATAAAACTCTATATGATCAACAAAATCTATGTTCACATCCCCATAAAGCATCAATCCACTACCCATCCATCCCTGGGTAATCTCTACACCATCCACATAAAGACGGATAAAATTACTTTTGTAAGGCTCAAATGCTCCAGATGTTAAAGGATCTGGCAATCCATATCTATTTTCATGGTAGTAGATCATAGGTGTGGTTTTAAAGACATCTTTAAGTGTTTTAGCATGCATCTTTTCCAGTTTTTCTCTGGTAAAAAGAGTCAAATGCCCTTTGTTTTCATCAATCGTTTTTTGGCTTAAGTCATTTTTCTGATTATACTCTTGTAAAATACTGTCAACGTTCTCTGCATAGACCGTATTTGAAAAGAGCAAACAGAAAAGAACCAAGTTCTTCCGTATCATATTTCGTCCAAAAAAATATCCCATGCTTTTATCCATCCCCTAAAATTCCTATTAAATTATAAACTATTCCTTCTTAGAATACCACTAATTACATAAATATACTAAATTAATGTCAAAAAAATGTCAAAAATTTTCTTTTAACAAAAAAAACCCTATACTTCTAGCTATTACATAACTAAGGAATTTTAATGCTTGATAAAGTTTTTCATCTGCTCACCGCAGAATATTCTCTTATCCTTGCTGCAACTCAAGAGGATTTTCAAGCTGTAAAAGACATAAGAAGTGATGTTATTGCTAACTACTATCCAGAAGTTGAAGAAAGTAAAGAATATGTTTTTAGTCAAGATGATGAACAGTCATTTATCTATCTTTTAAAACATAACGCAACAAAAAGGCATGTTGGATCAGTAAGAATCTTTTTCGCCAACGAAAATACACCTGTAAAAAAAATACCCATGGAAAAAGATCTACATATCAAAAATATTGAACGCTTCACACAAAATCTACCTATCTGTGAAATATCACGTTTTGCTTTATCTGACAATCAGATAAAACACAAAGACTTTTCCGAACTACAACTAAGAAACTATCTTTCGTTAGCTCTTATGTCTGCAACAAGAATCAACTTTCTTCTCTATGCTTATGATAAAATGTTTGCAATTATGGAACGTTCATTTCATCATATTTTAAAAAGACAAGGTGTTGTCTTTACCTCAATAGGTGATGCCATAGATTTTCATGGTATAAGATTTCCATTTGTCATTAACAAAGAAGATTTATCAATGGCCATAGAGAAAACAGAGGGAACCATGGGGCAACTCACAATGTACTACCTCAAAGAACTCAGCCAAAATCCAGAATCCTTTTGGCAATTCGTAGACAACAACCCTTACCTGGAACGTTCAGACATTCAACTTGATCGAATTTCTCAACTCTTCAAAGAATTCGGAGATGATGTTAGTATGGAAGATTTACTAGGGATGAATGATATCACTAAAACAGTTTAATTCTTTACTCTATAAATAACCGTATACATCAACGGTACATAATAGAGATTTAAGACCGTTGCCCAAGCAATACCAAAACCAAGACTTATAGCCATAGGTTGGAGTATAAGCGCCTGCCCCGAAGCAAAGAACATCAAAGATGACAAGCCCAGAACAGTAGTCACAGAGGTAAGTAAAATAGGACGAAGTCTCATCCCCGCTTTTTGCCGTATCTCACTATAATTTTTACTTCCCTTGATAAAGTCCAACATGATGAGTCCATCATTTACTACTACACCTGCAAGTCCTATGACGCCCATCATTCCTGGCATCGTCATATGGATCCCCATCAGTTTGGTTCCAACTAAAGCACCAAAAAGAGAAAGTGGTATCGTGGTAAGTATGATAAGCGGCAGGACAAAAGAGTTAAACATCCATACAAGCGTGATAAAGATGAGGAAAAGAGCGATAAGTAATGCTTGTCCCATCTCTTTTTGAAGCTTTGCATTCTCTTTCTCTTCACCTTTAATGACAATCTTGATCCCTTCATTTTTTATCTCATCCAAGAGTGGTTTTATCAGTGCCATCACTTCAACCGTAGTGATCACCTTTTTTTCCACTCTTGCAAAAAGTGAACGTATTTTTTCACCATCTTCTTTAAATATTTTAACAAAACTCTTTTGGTAAGTAAAGTCACATACATCAGAGAGTCTAACCACTCTCTCACCATCCGGTGTTGTGAGTTTAAATGCTCCTATCGCTGAGGCATCCTGTTTATAGGCATCTTCTATCTTAACACGGACAAGACCTTCTTCATTGAACATTTTTGCATACTCGGCTTTGAGGAAAGCACCTTTAAGTACAGATATCACATAACCTTCGCTAAAGCCTAACTGTTGTCCATACTCGTTGACACGCAACTTAAGTTCTCTCTCTCCCTCATTGGCATTGTCTGCGATATCTTCTACCCCTTTGATGCTGGCAAGCTTCTCTTCCACTTTTTTCATAGCAGCTAACATTGTTTCTCTGTCTTCATGTTCAAACCCTATCTCGACATCATTGCCTACAATACCCGCTTGCTGTACATAGACATTAAATTCTTCATAGAGTTTATTATCATTCACTTCTAGTTTTTTAAATTTTTCAACAATGCGTTCTTGTATCTCTTTAGCGATGTCTTGGGATAGTCTTTTTCGTATCATGTCGCTATTGTCATACTCCAAAGAAAACACAGGGTTGATATACTTGTCAAAGAAGTTTTCCGGAGCTTTTTCGTGGAGATTTATAAAGATTTGAAACAAGTTTTCACCTAACTCAAAACTTTGATCTTTGTTAAATTTAAATCCTATGACGGAAGTCACAGAATCCATTTCCTCCGGGTTTAGTATTTCTAATAACGCTTCTTCTATCTGTGTGACATAGACTTCGGTATCAATCAGATCATTGTTAATATTTATCTTCCCGTTCAGATAAACCTGTTGCGCATCAAACTCAGGGAAAAGCTGAAACTTAGTGATTTTTACCATTCCAAAAGTACCCAATATAATGAGTGTCAATATAATGGCAAGTGAACGTTTTTTATGCAATAATAATTTCCCAAGGAAGCCCTCATACCATCTTATCCACCCTTTCCAAAAGCTTCCGTCATGTTTCTCTTTTTTAAACGTACCCATAGAAAAAAACTCTTTTGCATGCAGTGGCAAAAAGTAAAATGCTTCAAATAAAGAAGATATGAGAAGTACCGATATCATCACCGGTAAAACCTTCATGAACATTCCCATTTTTCCACTCATGATCAGTAGTGGTAAAAAGGCAAAGACTGTAGTCAATGTTGCAGTAAGTACAGCAGGAAACATCTCTATGGCACCCTCTATAGCAGCATCTCTGGGAGTCTTACCCATCTCCATATGTCTATAAATGTTTTCTGCAACCACAATGGCTTCATCTACCAACATACCAAGGGCGATGAGTGCTCCAAGTAAGGTCAACATATTCAGACTGTACCCTATCATTTCCATCACTATAAGCGTGATAAAAAAACTTGCAGGTATCCCTATGGCAACCACCCAGGCAATCCGCATATTGACAGATAAGAAGAGTGCTAAAAAGACCAAAATCAGTCCAAACAAAATGTTAGAGGAAACCAAATTCAAACGATTCTTAACCCAGATAGAAGTATCTGTATAGGCTTCAAATCTAACATTTTCATATTTTTCATTAAATGCTGTAAGTATTTTTCGTATCTCTTTACTCAAAGCAATGGCATTACCCTCTTTACTTTTGTTGATGTTTAAAGAGATGTTCTCCTTACTATTATAATGTGATATTTGCACAGGGTCACCCAGACCATAATAGACCTCAGCCACATCTTCTAAACGTAAACGTTTGCCTCCTACACTAAGTAACGTCTGCCCTAATGCTTTTGCATTCTTCTCACCATTGATAGTAGAGATATAAAGATGATCCCCTTGCCCATCCAATGTACCTGCAGGAAAAATACTTGAAATAGTTGAAATGGCCTGATAGACTGACGATTTATCCAGATCATACGCATCTAACTTTTTTTGGTCCAACTGTATGACCACTTCTTCATCTGTATCTCCACGTATCTCGATACTGCTAAGATCGTTAATGAGTGCCAGTTTACTTTTAAGTTCATCCGCTGCATCGATCAGTACTTTTTTACCTACATCTCCAGAAACTGCTACAAGTAATAGAGGGTACTCGTGCACGACAATTCGAGCAATAGGTTCATCCATATCAGCAGGAAGGTCTCGTCTTGTTTTTGATATGATATCTTTCACATCCGAGAGTACCAACTGCTTATCACTACCTGTTTTGATATCTGCTTGAATAGTGAAACTTCCGTTTTGAATGGTCGTATAGATCGTATCTATCTCTGAGAGACTTTTCAGTTCATCTTCTATGCTTGAGACAACCATTTTGTCCAGTACGTCAGCACTTGTACCCACATAACCACCTTGCACAGATATCATGTCAAGTGTAGAAGGAGGGAATATCTCTTTGGCAATATTCTGATACGCAAAAACTGAGAGTACCAACATAAATACCATCAGAATATGGTTGATAATAGGTTTATCTACTGCAAAACGAATAAAACTACGTATCATAATTTTGCATTCTCATAACTAGTTTTCCTGTATGGCAAAGATGGTATCGGTTACCCTGTTTTTAAATTTTAATGCTTCTACACTTTGTTCAAGCATTACTTTCTCTGCTTTAAGTACTGAGACTTCTCTTTTCATGTTGTTTACAACTTTACTCTCATAATAGATTTGATTACTCAAATATATTTTAATCGTTGTCAGGATCAATATGATGGATACAGACATAAGAATGACCATCACCATACCAAAAGTAACGCCATTTGGATTAGACTTTTTACGCTTAGGCATCTTTTGTAAACCTGAAACTTCTAAGTTTTGCCGACCTGCTTCGAGGGTTTACTTTGAGTTCCTCTTTGCTTGCTGTTGTAGGTTTAGAAGAAAATGCTTTGCCTAGAGCATGATTTTTACCACAGGTACAACGCATTGCCTGAGGGTCACAGATACAAGATTGTGCCCATTTCTTGAAACGGTTCTTTACCAAACGGTCTTCCAAAGAGTGAAAAGAGATAAGAGAAATAACTTCACCTTTTACATGCTTTTGTTCCAAAGCATCCAGCAATCCTTCTATTTCACCCAGTTCATTGTTCACTTCTATACGGATAGCTTGAAACATCAAAGTCGCAGGGTGTATCTTCCCTCCTGCGGGGATGACTGTTTTAGCAATTTCGCTTAACTCATTCGCAGAGTTAATGGGCGCCTGTGTTCTGGCTTCCACTACGGCAGAGGCCAATTTTTTGAACGAACGTACTTCACCATATGCATCAAAAATATATTCCAGTTTCTCTTTAGTGTATGTATTGATCACTTCATATGCAGAGAGTTCAGCATTTGCATCCATACGCATATCCAGTGTATCAGACGTAAAAGAAAAACCTCTGTCTTTTTTATCCAGCTGTAAAGATGAGACGCCAAAGTCAGCCAATACTGCCACAATGGGAGCTTCTTTTAATGTAGGGAACACTGTTGCAAAAGTACCCTTGTAAAGCGTACTTCGCCCTTCGTAAGGGGCTAAACGTTTTTTAGAAAACGCCAATGCCTCATCATCTCTATCTATTCCTATATGTTTCAACCCTTCATACTTGGCTAACATTTCAGAACTATGTCCGGCATACCCAAGCGTACAGTCAACAAAGTAACCCTCACCAACATCTTTAAAACTTTCCAACACTTCATTTAAAAGTACAGGTATATGAGGTGTTTTCACAGGTTTCCTTCATTGCATAATATTTTGAATTATTTTAATGATATAATACCAAAATATTCCTAACTAAAGGTTACCCGCATGGTAGATAAACATCTCATCGAGGACATTAAACATGTTTCACTCTCTTTGTTTAACAAAAACTTCTTTGGTGTATATCATGGGTCCATATCTGCAAGGATAAGTGCCAGTGGATTTATCATCAACTCTAAAGATATGATCTTGAATGAAATCACAGAAGATTCACTTGTAAGACTCGATTGTCATAAAAGAGACTATCGTTGGAGTATGGCAAACTCAGACGTACACATACATGAACATATCTATGAGACCATCCCAAATGCAAAATACATTTGTTATACCATGCCTCCATATGCAACTGCATATTCACTCAAACATGGGAAAGTCTCTCCTCAGGATTACTTTGGACGAAAAGTCTTAGGTGAGATCATCGTATACGATCCAAAAAATATAGATGACTGGCTCGAACGTGCACCTTACGAGATACCACAATTTTTTCAAAAACACGACACACACTTACTTCTTATCAAAGGTTTTGGTCTTATCTCTTACGACAGAGACATCACGGAAATGGCAAAAAAGATCTCTATTTTGGAGAACTCATGCAGATTACTGGCTTTATCCGCAAATCTTTAGAGCACAATCCAGCTTATTGTCATGTATCATGTGTCAACACTTCTGTAAAGCATACTTTTGTTATACTCCTTCGTATATAACCTAATACAGGATAACTGATATGAATCAGACGAAAAAAAGATTAAGTATCATTAACCATGCTATTTCCATCACTGATGTTGAGACCATACAACTTCAGGTTTTAAAGCTAGGACTACTTAAAACCGATGAGAAAATTCAAGAGATCATCACCATGATCCAGGCTGAAAACTATGGACAGGCACAAGGGCTTATCAACCGATATATAGAAGCACCTACAGAAAACATACTACAAAGGACTTCTCAAAAAGCGCAAACAATCATGGCTGCAGAAGATCAGGCTATCATAGATGAATTCGATCTTTTTATAACTTCAGACTCACAGCAAAAATTACAAGAGATTAATATTAATGATTTTTTTATTGACGAACTTCCAGTAAAATCTAAAGAAACAAATTCTGTTGATTTTGAAGCTCTACTCAATATTGATGTTGATAATGTACTGACAGATAACATTAAACTAGAGGTTGCACATCCTTCACAAGATACATTCTTTGAGTATTCAAAAGCAGGAGATAAACAGTCTATTGATACCAGTAACATCCCTAAAGATACTTTTTTTGATACTGAAGAAACAGTGAAAATAGAAACGGTAAAAAAAGAAATCACGAATGAAGAAGAACCACCAACAGAAGAAACAACAATACTAGAAAATGATAGTTTTATCAAGAACGATCCTTTTAAAGAACTAAAACCTTCTTTAAACATGCAGGAAAAGATACATCCATCACAATATAAAGCTATCCCTTATATTGCGCAAAAACTCATTAGTATGAAAAAACAATATCCGCCTATAGAAAAGACATACGAAAAATTTGATTCTGTTGAAAACCTGTTAAGAAAAATAAGTCAGGAAGGCTATACGGAAGAAGAGATAGAAGAAACCCTGGACACTATCAAAAATCTTAGTGAAGAAACAAACGCGTCTGAAGCAGTACAATTATTACTCGTCTGTGCTGCCACAGAATCAAAATTTGCACATTTCATGTTAGCTAGAGAACTTTATAGGGGTGTTTTATTAACCCAAAATATACCCGAAGCATTTACGAAAATGTATAGTTTGGCTATGGAAGACTATCCTGAATCACTTTGTGATCTAGCTCAATTTTATGAACATGGTATAGGTATAAAGAAAGACAAAAAAAAGGCAGAACAATTTTACAAAGAAGCGATGGATCTTGGCATCAAAAGAGCAAAAAATCATTATATCCGCTTAAAAAAACAAAATCGTGGTTTCTTTAAAAGGTAAACTTATTTAGCTACCTTTTTTACCCCTTCATATGCAACCTCTATCATCTTGTCTATCTCTTCATAAGAGATGACATACGGCGGCATAAAATAGATCACATGTCCCAATGGTCTGAGCAACACTCCTTGCGTTAAAGCATATTCATAGATCTTTAATCCTATACGCTCAGTTGCCTCATAACCCTTTAACTCTATAGCGGTGACCATACCCTGCTGTCGTATCTCTTTTACATTGGATAACGCAGAAAACTTTTCCAGATTCTCTTTGATGTATAGACTTTTCTTCTCATTTTCACCTAAAATATCATTTTGTTCAAATATCTCCAAAGTCGCCAATGCCGCAGCACAGGCCAAAGGATTCCCTGTATAACTATGAGAATGTAAAAAAGCTTTATACTCATTATAGTCACAATAAAAAGCCTGATAAACATCATTGGTTGTCATTACGACAGAAAGAGGCAAATAACCACCCGTCAAACCTTTAGAAAGTGTCATAAAATCAGGAGATATATCTGCATATTCACATGCAAACATCTTTCCTGTACGACCAAACCCAGTCATAATTTCATCTGCAATGAGATGTACATTGTATTTTTGGGTCAACGCTCTTGCCCCTGAAAGATACATCGGGTGATACATGTGCATTCCCCCTGCTCCCTGTATAAGCGGTTCAATGATAAAGGCCGCTATCTCATCTGCTTTATCTTTCAAAACTTCTTCTAAAAAAGTCAATGCTTCATTTGCAGCCTCAATGCTTTGATCCTCTGGTACGGGTACCTGCATATTGGCTATAAGCAGTGGTTCATATGTTTCTTTATAGAGCCCGACATCTCCTACACTCAGTGCACCTATCGTCTCTCCATGATAAGAGTTTGTCAGTGAGAGGAAAAGAGGTTTACGTTTCCCTCTGTTTAAATGATAATGATAGCTCATTTTTAATGCTGCTTCTACGGCAGAAGAACCATTGTCAACATAAAATACTTTTGCCAGATCTTTAGGCGTGAGATTTACAAGTTTATGTGCAAGTTCTATAGCAGGCTCATGTGTGAATCCTGCCAGAAGCACATGCTCCAGTGTGTCAAGTTGTGCTTTAACTTTGTTGTTTATACGTTCATTGGCATGACCAAAAAGATTCACCCACCAAGAACTGACTGCATCGATGTAATGATTGCCATCAAAATCATAAAGATACACACCTTTCCCAGACTTGATCGGAACAAGCGGTAAGGTTTCATGATCTTTCATTTGTGTACATGGATGCCATATAACTTCCAAGT
>JAPHUJ010000280.1 GCA_026193735.1 Sulfurovum sp. | reverse complement strand
TGGAAACTCGTAAGTTTGCAGCCTATAAAGGTGCTACGATCGAGTTCAGAAAAGAAGAAGGTATGACTTATGACGCACAAAGAAATTCTCTTTATGTATCTATGAGTGAGATCGCAGCGAGCATGGAAGATAACTATAAAGGTATTGAACCGGTTAACGATATTAAACTTGCTAAAAATTCTTGTGGTGCGGTTTATGAAGTGTCCTTAGACGCAAACTATAATGGGACTAAGATGGAAGCGATTGTTGTAGGTACGCCATTGGTTGTTGGCGAGCCATATGCAGATGAATGGACATGTTCTCCTGAAGGTATTTCAAACCCGGATAACATTACTTACATTGGGCATAACACTTTGTTGATCAGTGAAGATACAACGAAACATGTGAATAATATGTCATGGGCATATAACACAGAAACTAAGACAATGACAAGAATTGCTTCTTTACCAATTGGTGCAGAAGTAACCGGTGTTGATAAAGGAGTGGTTGGAGATAAAGGTTTCTTGTTTTACAATCAACAACATCCATTCAAAGACAATCCTAAGGCGGCTGATGGTAGCACACCAAACTCAGCATTAATTGAAAATGCAACAGAAGAGCAGCTAAAAGCTCTTGTTGGATATATCGATGGTATTCCTGCAGATATCTTAAAATAATATTCATCATCAAGACATTGGTCTTGATGATGTTATTTAAATCTATCACTTAAAGACAATCATGAAAACAAAACTTTTATTATCTGCTATAGCTACTATGATCACAGGTTGTGATGATAACTCAACTACGGACACAGACAAACAAGTCTCTTCAAGCAAAGCGAGTTATCTTCAAAACCTAGAAAATGACAACAACATAAGTTATGATGAAGTGATTAATACAAGAGGTGCCTATATCACTTCAATGTGTTACACCAAGACAGAGGATAAGACTGAGGGTACTGTTTCAAATCCGTGTTACAGCTGCCATACCAAGGGTAAAATTCCGAACTATTATAATGATACAAACCTCCAGGAAGAGTATAATTTTCCAGCTAAGGTTGCAACAAACCCTTTTTCTAATCTTTTTAAAGATAGAAGTACATTGGTTTCAAAAATAGCGGATAATGATATTTTAGAGTATGTAAGAGAATCAAATTATTTTAATAAAAGTGGAGATATCGCTTTAGCTAAAGATTTACCTGAGGATTGGCAAGGGTATAAGCCGGATTGCTATTTTAATTTTGATGATGATGGTTTTGATAAGGACATGAATGATGATCATACTCTTTGGCGTGCCTTTAGGTATTATCCGTTCTTAGGAACTTTTTGGCCTACTAATGGTTCTACTGACGATGTGCTGATCCGTTTGGATGAAGTTTTTTCTCAAGACAATAATGGAAACTTTAATGTAGAGGTATACAAGATCAACCTTAGCATTGTTGAAGCTCTAGTTAAACAAAAAGATATCGTTTTAGAAAACAGTGTAGATGAATCAATATACGGTGTAGATCTGAACCAAAATGGTGGTTTGGATATAAGTAACAAGGTTGCTATTTCTACCTACGACAAAATGTCATATATTGGTATGGCAAAGCAGCATCTGAGTGAGCAAAAGATTCATTTAGCCCTTGGGCTCTTTCCTGAAAATACTGAATTCTTGCACAGTGTACGTTATATTGACTGGGATGATACATCCAATCATATTGGTATGTCCAAACGAATGAAAGAGCTAAGATATGCGAAAAAATACGCATGGAGTACCTATAGTGAAATCGAAAGAGCAGCCAATTCAGAACTTAAAGAAGCTCTGGCAAACGGTACGGGTGAAGCATTGATAGCAAACTTTCGCGGAGACTACGAACATGGTCTAAAAAATCAAATTAGTTGGGTATACCAAGGGTTTATTGAAGATAAAGAGGGCATATTAAGGCCGCAGACACATGAAGAGACTATCGGATGTATGGGCTGTCATTCTCATTTAGGGGCAACGACAGATTCTACCTTTGCTTTTGCACGTAAGTTCGAAGGTACACTTAAAGAGCAAAATGATTATGGTTGGAACCACTGGAGTCAAAAAGGACTGAGCGGCATCAAAGAACCTCTGGTAGAGTATAGAAACTATGGTGAGCAGTATGAATATAGTTTCTATTTACAAAACAACCATTCAGGTAATGAGTTTAGAAACAATGACGAGGTAAAAGATAAATTCTTTGATGACAATGGCAGTGTAAAGGCAGCGATGATTGAAAAACTGCATGATGATATTTCACTACTTCTTTTCCCTTCTAAAGAGAGGGCGCTAGAACTGAATAAAGGCTATAAAGCCATGGTAGAAGAACAAAGTTATATTTATGGAAGAGATGCCAATATAAAACCAATGGAGAATGTCTACAATGACATAGAAGAAGGACAAATAACAGGTATAGAAAACGTTATAGTCCGTTAAATATTTTTGCTTTGATGAAGAAGACTTGTGTGTACAACTCAAACATATCGCTATGTAAGCAGCTGCTTCTTAGTCGTTGATCGATATATCTACCTTCCCTTTTTTTGCAAATCCCGCACCTTCTTTGGTTTTAGCTTTGAGTTCAAGTGCTTCTATGAGATTACGATAATCCCCACCTGTTTGATGTATATAGGCAAAGCAGGTTGCCACTACAGCGATAGCATTAGGAACTTCACCCTTTTTTTTATAAGACTGGATATTTTTTTCACTTACCTTGATGAGTTTAGAAAATTTTGGCAGACTGATCTCCGCATCAAGCAGCAGTTTTTTAAATTCTATAAATGTCACGCTATCCCTTTGTAACCAAATTGTAACCAAAATAATACCATATATTATAGAGAAAAAAATATGCTGTATTGACATTATGTAATAAATAGTATATAATCCCTATATTATATTACTATTAAGTAGTTAATATGGTTAAAAAATTAATTCAAGGAGCCATATATGGCAAAAGTTCTAAAGAAAAAATCGGTAAAAACAGTAGCAAAAGCAGCAGCAAAGAAAGCAGTAGCAAAGAAAAACAGAAAAGCAGTTGCGAAAAAAGTAACGAAAATTGTTTTAAAGAAAAAGCCTACAACTAAAAAAGTAGCAAAAAAAGCAGCAAAAAAAGCAATCAAAAAAGTTGCTTAACCTACAGAGATAGAGCTTTTCTATCTCTCTTAATATGCAAAAATGAGTTATAGTTCATATGGCATGTTTAACGACTCCTTTAAATAGATATGATATTTCTTAATGAAATAATATAGACTATGTATAACAAAATGATTACCAGTTTTATAGAAATATGTTACTAAAATGAAACCACTTTACTATAGTATTTTCTAAGGCATCTCTTCTCAGATACACTAGCGATATCATCATTGTCATTACTTCATTATTTATGATTACAGCCCTTCCAAATTGTTAAATTCCAATAAATATAGAGATGCCGTTATGTTATAAAAATGTTATCACTTATACTTATACTGTCATATTAATTAAATGGAGATACCATGAAAGATGAAATATTGATATCAGATAAAAAAATAGCCAAACTGGCTAAAAAACTTACTAAAACTTTTTCCATAGATG
>JAPHUJ010000119.1 GCA_026193735.1 Sulfurovum sp. | reverse complement strand
CGTTTGGCTGCTTTGTCTTCTCTGGCCAAGTCTATCTGTATCTGTGCTATGACTTCTTGCTGTTCATATGTGAGTGTAAAAGGCAAGTTCTCCACAAAAGGCTTTATAGTTCCTGTCAATGCTCTATGTGCAGGGAAATCTGCCCTTTTCCCCCGTAATTTTTTCAAATGATTATACGCTTCAACAAACTTCAATACAGTCTGAAAATCAGACTTAAAAGTTGTACCTTCATAGACATCCTCCATAGTTTTTGGAAAGTGAATATGCATGAGTGCGGCTACTTCTTGACTGTCTAAGCCTTCATTGTATAAGTTTTGTTCATTTATATAACACTCGATGAGAGAAGAGATCTCACTCTCTTTAAGTACGGTTTTGTACTTGGGGGTGATCTTTCCTATTTCCTTGATGGATTTGGGCTGAGACATTTGCAAATACCCTTTGTACTCTTCAAGCCTACCTTGGATGACATGACTTGAACCTACTTCAAAAAGTTTATGATGGTAAGGTGTCACCCTGAAAAAAGTAGAAGAGAGTCGTCTACCTGACTGTTTAAGTATAAAAGTAACTCGCAGCTTACCGGAGTAGATACTTGAATCAACCACTTTAGCTTCGAGGGTATTGACTTTCCCTAATTCCAGTGTAGTGGTGAGTGTCGTATCATTATAAGAAATGGGGATGATCAGTGCCAGGTCAAGTAAAGAATGGATCTTAAGTTTTTTAAAAAGTTGTTTTGCTTCTTCCATCTCTACCCTTCTGTTTTAATGATTATACAAAAGTTTTAGAGATAGTAGAAATAATATGTCAATTTGACATATTATTTTGTAGTATTGTCTTCTTTTTTGGTGACGATGCTAAAAGTAATATCTGATAACTCTGTATGAGCTTTGATAAAAGTATTCACCTCGTCAAGTGTAACAGACTCAATCTTTTTCAACTCTTCTTTGGCAAAACCGAGTGGTCTATCAAGATAATAGTCATTATATGCACGATGAAGTCTTTGGGAAAGTGTTTCTGTATGTAAAGGTTCAGAACCGAGTAAAAACTTCTTTGTATCATCAAGTTCTTCTTGCGTAATACCCTCTTTTATAAAAGTATCTACTACTTCTTGTATCAGACTTTTTGCCTCATCCTGTGTGCTTAATTTTGTTTGCATATATCCGCTCAAATAAGACACACTTTTAGTACGCAGAAGAGAAGAATAGACACCATAGGTAAGCCCACGTTTTACACGTATCTCTTCCATAAGACGGCTTCCAAATCCTGCTCCGCCAAGCAGATACTCAGCGATCTTTGCCTTATGCTGATCTTTGTCTGAATAGGAGTAGTTAAATGGTGCTCCAAAGTAGATGTACGCCTGTTGTGTATCTTCATTTGTCAAGACCACTTCTTTTTTATCTGAAGCTTTAATACTTTTTACTTCTCTCTTTTCTACTTTTGGAAAAAGAGAAAGCAATTTGGTCAGATAAACTTGTGCTTCATCAAATGTGATATCTCCACCCACAACACCTATCACATTATTGTATCCTAAATGTGTAGTAATAAATGTTTGGATGTCGCCTAGTGTCATGCTCTCTATACTTTCCACTGTTCCATCATAGGGTCTTGCTAAAGCTGAACCTTTAAAAAGTGTTGCACGTAAAGATGTCGCTGCAATGTAGTCGAAGTCACTCTTCTTTTGTGTCAGCCAACCTATCTTTTGATACTTCACCTGATCAAGTGCTACCTGTGTATAATTCGGATCTTTTAAAAGTTCTTCCAGACGCTCTACTGCATAAGGAAATTCACTTTTGAGTGAAGAAACCTCTATCATAAAAGTTTCACGACCCGTATGCGCACCGATATCCACAGCATGTGCATCAAGTTTTGTAGCAAAGCCTACACTTCCCTCTTTTGCCGTACCTTCATTCAACAGCCTGGCAGACATATCAGCCAAACCATCTTTAGTATTGCTCAAATGTCCTGCATTTTTAAATACCAGTTGAATAGAAACGATAGGAAGATACTTTTCCTCTTCAAATACAACAGGTACTCTGCTGTCTTTAATGTCTATCTCTTTGACCAGTGCCGCCATCAATGCTCCTTGTAGTGCTATCAATAATATTAGTATTTTTTTAAGCTTTGGCATTGAATGCCTCGCTGTACTGAGTTTTACACAAATCATTCAGTGATTTATTGCATTTTATGTTAACGTTTACCATTCTTATCATATAAAACCTTTTTGAAAAAAATGCGACTAGTTGCATGAGAGAACTGCTGAAGTTATCCAAGTATATACCTTCAAGTCTGTCCCCGTGACCACATAGTTTTTTGAGCTTAGCTTAAAAAACATCCTATCAATAATAACGTTCTAATATCTCATATGCAGTATTACGCTTCGCTGGTTTTTCACCCACATCAGAAATGAGTTTTATCATTTCATCCTGATTCATCTCATTTTTAGCGCCGGCAGCAGAGACTACATTTTCTTCCATCATCGTAGAACCCAGATCATTGGCTCCAAAGAGAAGTGCCATTTGTCCTATATAAGAACCTTGTGTAACCCATGAACTCTGTATATTTGGCACATTGTCCAAAAAGAGTCTGGCAACTGCCAGGTACCGAAGATATTGGTTTGGTGTCGTCTTCGTGATAGTAGGAAGTTCTCGTTTGAGCTGTGTATGGTCACTTTGATACGACCACATAATAAATGCTCTAAATCCACCGGTCTCATCCTGAAGTTGACGAACATAATCCCAGTGCTCCACTATCTCACGTATGGTCTCCACCGTACCGTACATCATCGTAGCCGTTGACTTGATCCCAAGTTTATGTGCCTGACGATGTACTTCCAGCCATTGGTCTTTGTCGTGTTTTTTAGGTGCTATGATGTCACGTACTCTGTCTGAGAGTATTTCTGCCCCTGCACCGGGAATGGAACTAAGTCCTTTAGCTTTAAGTCTACGCAAGACTTCTGATATACTTATTTTTGAACGGTTGGCAATGTAGTCTATCTCAATGGATGAAAACCCGTGTATCGTTACCTGAGGGTATTTTTTTGAAATATGTTCAACCAGGTCTTCATACCACTCTATCTCAAGCTTGGGATGTACGCCACCCTGAAAAAGTATTTGTGTTCCACCTATGGCTATAAGTTCATCTATTTTTTGGTCTATTTCATCAAAAGTCAAAATGTAAGCATCTTCTTTTTTTTCATGAGTATAAAAAGCGCAAAACTTACAGTCGACCCAACAAATGTTCGTATAGTTGATATTTCTGTCCACCACAAACGTAGTGACGCCTTTCGGATGCATCTCTTTCTTACGTGCAAGTGCCATTTTTCCAAGAGTTTTCAGATCACCCTTTTCGATGAGTTCTACCGCTTCGTCAATACTCATACGTTTTGTCATAGTACTTGTAGGATTCGTCATTTAGTGCCTCACTTACATTGCGTTTTAACGCTTATCATTTTTTATTTCTCTTTATCTAATGAGTCTAGAACACCATTGATGAACTGTGGTGATTTTTCATCTGCAAGTGATTTGGCAAGTTCAACTGCTTCGTTGATAATAATAGCCTTATCTGTCTTTGCCACAAGTATTTCATAGGCACCCAGTCTCATGATGGCTTTTTCTACTTTGCCTATGGCATCATAGTCCCAGTCATTTAAATGTTCTTTAATTTTGGCATCTAACATTTCAAGATTTTCTATGGTTCCCTGAAAAAGTGCATCTGAAAATTCTTTTTGCTTGTTTCGGATCTTACCCTCTTCCAAAATTTCATCTGAGAATTTTGCAATGTTTTCATTTCCTAGGTCATAAGCATAAAGTAATCCTACTACTGCTGTACGTGCTTGATGTCTTGTCGCCATTAATCAAGCTCACTGTAAAGGTTGATGAGTTCGATGAGTCCTACCATAGCTTCTGCACCTTTATTTCCTGCTTTGGTACCCGCTCTTTCGATAGCTTGCTCAATACTGTCTACTGTCAATATACCAAATGTTGCCGGTTTACCATACTTCAGTGTTACTGTTGCCACACCTTTGGTTGCCTCTGCTGATACATAGTCAAAGTGAGGTGTTGCCCCACGTATAACTGCACCTAGACAACATACAGCATCATACTTACCCGAAGCCAATGCTTTGTCCAGTGCAAACGGTACTTCAAATGCACCTGGTACTAAGATGAGATCCAAATCATCTGCATTTCCGCCGTGTCTTGCATAAGCATCCACTGCACCTTCTACCAGTCTATCTGTAATGAAGTGATTGAACCTTGCATTGATGATCGCTACTTTTTTACTCTTATCTACTGATAAGTTACCTTCTACTTTTTTCATTTTCATCCTTTAATTCTTACTATATTGAACTTTGTCTATTCGACTATAGATCGTATTGCATCGATTTGTTTGATCAATGCATCTAACTTGGTTAACTCTATCATATTTGGTCCATCACTTAAAGCGATACTTGGGTCAAAGTGTGTTTCAAAAAAGAAACGATCCACGCCTACCGCTGCAGCTGCGCGCGAAAGATAAGGAACGAACGAAGAGTCCCCACCACTGGTTGCACCCCCACTTGCTGGCATTTGTACTGAGTGTGTCGCATCGAAAACCACCGGTGCAAACTCACGCATGATCTTGAGTCCACGCATATCTACCACAAGGTTTCCATATCCAAACGTGGTACCTCTCTCAGTCAACCATACATTATATTTCTTAGCATTCTCATAACTTACCTCACCATCAAACCCTCTGGTTTTAAGCACTTTTCCTACAGAGTGTTCCATCGCAGCAGGTGCTAAAAACTGTCCTTTTTTG
>JAPHUJ010000102.1 GCA_026193735.1 Sulfurovum sp. | reverse complement strand
TCCCGTAAAAAAGTAGGTGCCATTTTGGCAGGTGTAGCATTTACTTCATTTCTTACAGGTATCACAGAACCTTTAGAGTTTCTCTTTTTGTTTGTGGCGCCTCTACTTTTTGTTTTGCATGCCATTCTTACCGGTCTTGCCCTTGCTGTGGCACAAATGTTAGACATTCATGCAGGATTTGGATTTTCTGCAGGCTTCATAGATTATGTTATCAACTACAAACTGGCAACAAATCCTCTACTTATCCTTCCTTTGGGAACAGTATTTGCATTCATTTATTTTGTAAGTTCTTATTACACGATCAAGCTATTTAAACTGACTATATTTGAGGAGACGATGGAAGAAAAAAGCATACAGGCAGATAAAGAAGCTCAAGCATTTATCTCTGCACTTGGGGGCAGTGATAATATCATCAATACCGATGCATGTATCACGAGATTACGTATGCAAGTGAAAGACAGTTCAGCACTTAGGGATGATACATTTATGTCCTTAGGCGCAAAAGGGGTCATCCGTCCAGATAAATACTCAATACAAGTGATATTGGGGACCAAAGCAGAAAGTGTCGCAGAGAAGATGAAGGCATTATTACAAAATGTCTAAATATTGTTTAAGAATTCGTTAGCTATAGATTAACTTATACACGGTAAACTTTGTATCAAAAATCATCAAGGAAGATGCATGCGTAAAGTTGTGTTGTTTTTGTTCTTTTTACTCCTTAACGGTTGTGCATTAAGCAACCTGAATGTCACAGATGAAGTCGACAAAGTAACCGTTGTAAGATATACACCTTATATGAAGCACTACAGGGCATACTTCACGAGAACAGATCTAAAAGTGATTAAAAATGATCAAAAATACCTCTATCTTTATAATGAAAAAGAGAAACAATTAGGCATACTTCTTCATCGGGAAAGTCAATATATACTCTACAATCTCTCCAACCCGGGACATCCGGCACTTGCACTTAAAGTAAGGCCAAAGACAAAATTTACCTATGCACTAAAACGCTTTAAACGCAAAGGATTTAAACCCATTACTTCTTTAGCGAAAGTGGGATATACGGCATCTGTATTACCAAGACGATATAAAGGGGTCAAAACACTTTTAGTAGAGGTGCAAGAATATTCTCGTCTCCAGGATCTTTACAGGCAAGCCATACAAACATACAATGCAGATAAAATAAAAAACATTAAAACAATCCTGCCCAAGCCATTGATCTATGATTATTATACACGTTACGAAAATTTAGCTACGACACAGGTGCAAATGGAGCAGCTACAGATTATTGCTAAAAAGCTAAACCTTAAGACGATAGCATTCCAAAAACAAGTCCCTTATGACTATTATTTGCATGATGCATCACTTGAGGAGCTATCTACCTACCTTTCACAAAAAACTACAAGAAACTCACTCTCATACCTGCAATACAAAATGCTAAAACGAAGGAAAACAGTCTTAAAAGAAGAAAAACTCTTCAATGAAGGTTCTCTTGAAGATCTCATCTCTTCCTACAAAATAAACAAAAGCCCAAAATACAAAGAGCGCATCATGATACTTTTGAAGGAAGCGCAAGAGGATCAATAGGTTTAGCACCTACTTACTAAGCAGTATAAATGACAGAATAAAGATTTAATTCTATCTTTGTTCCAGCATTCTCTTTACTTTGTATAGTGATAGGAATCGTCAGTTCATCGCAAAGTTTTTTCACAATATGTAATCCTATTCCTATACCCCTATCTTGTTCCTTATAGTATCTATCAAATACTTTTGAAGGGTTCTTGATACCCTTACCTGTGTCATCTATAGTTAAAATCCTCTCCTGCAACACAATATTCACATCACCGTTTGCAATATTGTATTTACCTGCATTACTTAAAAGGTTATCCAAAATACGTGTGAATGCATCTTTGTTTGTCTCTAAGATTGTTGTTTTATCTATATCTATCTTATATTTCACATCAGGATACAGCACTTCAAAATAATGTACACGATCTTGTACCAACTCTTTCAAAGAAAAGCTCTCTGAGTGAGAAGAAAGCCCTTTAAGAAAAATACGTAGATTCTCCTGCAAGGAGAGTATGCTTTGGATATTATTTTCAAGTCTTTGTATTTTTTGATTATCACCTAT
>JAPHUJ010000315.1 GCA_026193735.1 Sulfurovum sp. | reverse complement strand
TTGAGACTTCTGATGTTGAAAGTTACCACCATATCTACTTTCCAGTTATCTGAAACAATGTGTTTAAACCCATCGCCTACATTTCTTTTTTTCTTTCCGTTTTGCAATGCTGTAAACAGTGCAGCAGCATTGCCTTTGTTTTCTTCTATAAACGGCAAAGATGTTTTAGCCACAGCATTGTGTATAAAATCATTATCTTTTTTATATTGAAAGAATAATTTATCATAGATAGCTCTGATCTCTATGCCCAAATACTCTTTGTCTACAACTACAAATAGATTTAGAGTAAGAAGTGTTTCGAAAAAGAATGTAAAACCATCTTCATCTTCAAGTGAAGCTACAAAAGCATTGATGACACTTGACATAGTGTAGCGTGTACTTCTCACTGAAATAGCTTGGAGTCTATGTCGGGCATGTTCCTGGAGTACCCCTCTTGAAGTGCCTTGTATCAAGTAACTCAACGTAGCATGTTCGATGATGGAGTGATGATGATGTACCCACGCCAGGTTGGAGAGTAGATCAGAATTCTGAATACAGTTGATCGCATCGATATCCATCTCTTCCATGGCATGTTTTATACATTCATTTTCACTGTTATCAAAACTGTCGTAACACGTTCTTGCAGCGATCTCTGCAACACCCAGTCCACTTTGTTGCAGGAGTGTTACTTTTGGTTTTTCGTATTCGATATGGTACATTTCTATTTTTTCCATCTGATAAACCTAATATATTTTGATACAATTATAGCAATATTAATTAAAGGTATCGGATGCAAGCCCATGAACGTTTTTTTTCTTTTGAAAAAGATTTTAGAGACCCGTATGCAAGGGATAGAGATAGAGTACTCCACTGTAGTTCTTTTAGACGTTTAGAATACAAAACACAAGTCTTCTTAAACCATGAGGGGGACTACTTTCGTACACGTTTAACCCATTCACTTGAAGTAAGTCAGATAGGACGAACCCTTTCTCGCACACTAGAACTTAACGAAACCCTTGCAGAGGTCATTGCCCTTTCACATGACTTGGGGCATACGCCTTTTGGACACGTTGGGGGAGATGAGTTAGATAGACTTCTCAAAGCAGATGGCAGACCTTTGGGATTTGAACATAATTTTCAGTCGTTCAGGGTTTTAACCAAGCTGGAAAAACGGTATAAAGATTTTGATGGACTTAACCTTACATTTGCGACGCTTGAAGGCGTACTGAAACACTCATATCCGTATAAAAAACCTTTTTTGGAAGGGCTGGACCCTCGTTTTGCCTTAGACAAACATCCTTCACTTGAAGCGATGGTGGTGGACCACGCAGATGAGATAGCATACACCTCTCACGACATAGATGATGGTATCAAATACGGGCTCATTACTTTTGATGACCTGTTGAAAGATGAGCTTTGTTTGAGAGTAGATGAAGTGGTACAAAATGAAGGTATCAAAAGGGATGAAAAACTCTATAGACATCGTTTTGTAGCAGGACTCATCAAACTCCTTGTTGAAGATTTTATTGAAAACTCAAAAGTGGGTGCAAAAAAATATCGTCAAGAGATGCCTATCTGTGTGACTATGGATGCACAAGAGAAGTTACCGATGGGTTTTTCCAAAGAAACAGCAACACAACTTAAAAAACTCAAAAAGCTGTTACTTCAAAAACTTTACAAACATCAAAAAATTGCACGTAAAATGCACGCAGGGAAACAGTGTATCAAGGGATTATATACAGCATTTAGAGAAGATGAAAATTTACTTCCTCCACATCAAAAAGAACTTTTTGATGTGCGTAAGAAAGAACGGGTCATTGCGGATTATATCGCAGCCATGACTGACCGATATGCTATGAAAACCTATCATGAAATGTATGGATTTAGTTTGTAGTATGACATACTAAGGCACAGTTTACTCTGACCGTAAGTTTACGTGGCTTAGGCATTTTTTACGTTAAAATCTATTATATAGTAAATTTTGGGTATAATTCGCGAAAATTACATAGGGCGCAATGCCTTATTTTAGGACATTTTATGCAAAAAATTAAAAATATCGCGGTTATCGCTCACGTTGACCACGGTAAAACAACACTTGTAGATCAACTTCTTCAACAATCAGGTACTTATGCTGCACACCAGGAAGTACAAGAGAGAGCTATGGATAGCAATGCTATTGAAAAAGAGAGAGGGATCACGATCCTTTCTAAAAATACAGCGATCGTGTATGGTGATCACAAGATCAACATCATCGACACTCCGGGTCACGCCGATTTTGGTGGTGAAGTTGAGCGTGTTCTTAAGATGGTTGATGGTGTACTTCTTTTGGTTGATGCACAAGAAGGTGTTATGCCTCAAACTAAATTCGTTTTGAAGAAAGCGATCGGTTTCGGTCTTATTCCTGTTGTGGTTATCAACAAAATTGACAAAGATGGTGCAGACCCGGAAAGAGTACTTGATGAAGTCTTTGACCTCCTTGTTGCACTAGATGCAAACGAAGAACAGCTTGAATTCCCAGTGCTTTACGCTGCAGCCAGAGATGGATATGCAAAATGGGAAATGGAAGATGAAAGCAAGGACATGGTGCCATTGTTTGAAGCAATTTTGACAAAAGTACCTTATCCTGTAGGTTCACCGGATGCTGACACGCAAGCACAAGTATTTACACTTGACTCAGACAACTTTGTGGGGCGTATCGGTATTACACGTATCTTTAACGGAAAAGTAAGAAAAGGTGACGAGTATCTTCTTGTAAAAGCATGTGGCGCTAAATCAAAAAGCCGTATTTCTAAACTTATCGGGTTTAAAGGACTTGATCGTATCGAAATTCAAGAGGCTGAAGCTGGGGATATCGTAGCTATTGCCGGATTCAACGATATCGATGTTGGTGACTCAGTTTGTGATAAAACAAACCCGGTACCTCTTGACCCTATGCATGTTGAAGAACCTACACTTTCAGTAGTCATGTCTGTAAACAACGGACCTTTAGCAGGACAAGAAGGTAAACATGTTACTTCAAATAAAATTGCAGAGAGACTTGCAAAAGAGATGGAAACAAACATCGCTATGCGTATGGAACCACTTGGTGATGCATCATTTATGGTATCAGGTCGTGGTGAGCTCCAGATCGGTATTTTGGCAGAGAACATGAGAAGAGAAGGTTTTGAATTTCTTCTTGCACGTCCGGAAGTTGTTGTAAAAGAAGAAAATGGTGTTAAAATGGAGCCGTTTGAGCACTTGGTCGTTGATGTCCCGGAAGAATTCCAAGGTGTTGCCATCGAAAAACTAGGAAAAAGAAAAGCAAACATGACTTCACTTAACCCTATGCCGGACGGTACAGTAAGACTTGAATTCGAGATCCCTGCACGTGGACTTATCGGGTTTAGAAATGAGTTCTTGACTGATACAAAGGGTGAAGGTATCATGAACCACTCTTACTTAGAGTATAGACCTTACTCAGGTACAGTTGAAAGCAGAACAGCGGGTGCATTGGTTTCTATGGATAATGGTGAAGCAGTGGCCTTTTCTATCTTCAACCTTCAGTCAAGAGGTGTCATGTTCATCAGCCCACAAGACAAAGTATACTCAGGTATGGTTATCGGCGAGTCTGCAAGACCTGGAGACCTGGATGTGAACCCACTTAAAGGTAAACAAC
>JAPHUJ010000356.1 GCA_026193735.1 Sulfurovum sp. | reverse complement strand
TCTATGCTTTATGGGTTAGGGTTACGTATCTCTGAACTGAGTATGCTTAAACTTGAAGATATCAAAGAGAATTGGATACAGATCCACGGTAAAGGAAATAAGGTAAGAGAGTTGCCTTTGCTGGATACCTTACAGGCACTCATCACTTTGTATGTAAGGAGAAGATCTCCTAAAAAGTATTTGTTTGAAAAAGGCAATGCCCCCATGAACAGCGCACAGTTGCGTTACATCCTTACTAAGCTTTTTAAGGCACAGGGATTGAAAGTGACACCCCATCAGCTGAGACACTCTTTTGCAACACATTTACTCAATAACGGCGCGCGTATTTCTGATGTGAGTGAATTGCTCGGGCATGAAACGATGGCAACGACACAGGTTTACACGAAGCTTGGATCTATGAAAAAAATGCAAGAGTATATGAAAGCACATCCCTTGGCAGGATCATGATCGAAGATATGCAGACTAGAGAAGTAGTTTTTTAATATCGATATCTTCCTCAAAACAGTACGCACGTATCTTGGAAGGTATTTTTAAGACCCTACATGCTTCCTTGAACTTTTTAGGCATATCAGTGCAAAGGTAGGGTGCGATATAAAGCACATCACCTTGAAGTGCTATCGCCCATTTACCGCCTATGACCAAATTCTCTTCATTTTCTACTTCTTTTCGCTGTGCTGCTGTGAGTAGATAACCCAGTTCTTTTAGTGCAAGATCCGTCGCTTTGACTTTTGCAGTCAGGGTATGAAGCTTGATAGCACGTAACGCTTTTTGAGAGTAGAGGGGTTCAAAATGGGCTTCAAGATCTTTTTTATCACGCCTGAGATACTCAAAACTTCTTTTGATACCTTCTTTGTACTCTGACATAAGAGGATCAGAGAACTGCTTTCTAAAAAGATTTCGCTCATACTTTTCATCACTGTTACTCTCATCTGTAAAGTAAGGGTATTTATTATGTTGCAGGTAAGTCAGTAATTCTTCTTTGCTGTACGCAAGCAGAGGACGTATTAAAGTATAGTTCTCTCTTTGGCTTACCTCTTCGAGTCCGATGAGTTCAGAAAGACCAGCGCCTTTTGTGAGTCGCATAAGAAGCCACTCCAGCTGGTCGTTTAGTTGGTGGGCAGTGAGAAGTGTATCATAATGATGTGTGTGAATGAGTTCTTCAAAAAAATCATAACGAAATTCTCTGGCTTTTTTCTCAAAATGTGTTGTAAAAGGTGGTGCCTTAATGATATGGCAAGTAAGGTTATACTGTTTGGCTAAAGCCTTTGCATGTGCTTCTTCTGTCTCAGAATTTTCTCTTGTACCATAATTGACCAAAGCGATGTCAAAAGAAATATTATGTTTTAGAAGTAGAAAAAAAAGAGCAGAAGAGTCAACACCTGCAGAAAAAGCCAATAAGTTCTTTTTCTCTTGCAGGTGTGTGACATCAAGTGTTAACATAAAGGTATTTAGAGTGCTTTAATGAGTGTTGCAAGCAATTGTTCGCCTACCAGTTCGGTGATTTTTGCCTCATACATTCTCCCATACTCTACGGGAAGATCGGAAGTATCATTGATGAGGATCTCTCCATCGATGTCCACTGCCCAGCTTAGCGGTCTTGCAGAAAGCAGGTACTCATGCTCTTCACTTTCACCATCTATAACAACCGTCAGTGTTTGGCCGACCATTTTTTCAAGTGAAGTATGTGTGTTTCTTTCTGCTATGTCTCCAAGTGTTTGCGCTCTTTGGTCGATGGTCTCTGCATCTATCTGTTCCAGAGTATAAGCAGAAGTCGTCTCTTCGTTAGAGTAATGGAAAGTGTTAAATCTGTCAAATTCAAATGTTTCCATAAATTCACACAGTTTTTTAAAGCTTTCAGCACTTTCACCAGGATGTCCTGCAATCAGAGAGGTCCGCAAAAAGGCATTTGGTTTACTTTTCATGTACTCAAGCAGTTCAATGGTCTTTTTCTCTCCAAAACCGCGTTTCATGATCTTCAGTACAGAGTCTTCAATGTGTTGGATAGGCATATCATAATACGTTTGAAATACATTTGAGTCTGCAATAGCATCAATAAGTGCAAAGGTAGTGGTACTTGGGTATAGGTACAAGATACGTGCAGATTTCACACCTTTTACGGCTTCTACACCTTTAATGAGGTCTATGAGGCCGTCACTTAGTTTCATGTCTCGTCCATAGCTTGAACTGTCCTGTGAGATGAAAGAGAAGTCATAAAAGCCTTGAGAAACAAGGTTTTCAACTTCTTTGATAATGGAAGAGAGTGAACGTGAGTGTAGTTTCCCTTTGAAACTTGGAATAGCACAAAAAGAGCAAGACTGGTTACACCCTTCAGCTATCTTTATATACGCATGGTAGTTAGAACCTGTGATGACCCTTCCAGAGTTTTCCGTAGCAAGATATACTTCAGGAGAAAAGGTACTTTGTTTGGAAGCGATGAGTTGGTCTATCTTTTCATAGTCACCCACTCCTGTAAAGATGTCGATCTCGGGCATGTCAGCTTGCAGTTCTTCTTTGTAACGTTCAGTCAAACAACCACTCATCACTAAGATGGAGTTTTTTTTACGTGCATCATGCAGGTTAAGTACGGTATTGATACTCTCTTCTTTTGCAGCATCGATGAACCCGCAAGTGTTAACGATGATGACATCCGCCTCTGTGTTATCGTCAGTGATCTCATACTCTTTAAGACGGCCAAGCATTACTTCACTGTCGACAAGGTTTTTGGTACAGCCAAGACTGACCAGATGTAATTTTTTATTCATAAATATCTCATTTGTATTTTAAACTTTTTCAGCATTATAGCGAAAAGATAAGGTAAATGTATAAGAGTGGAAAAATGTAAAATGATTTATAAAAAAGAAGATAGGGACAGGCAAAAGCCTGAACCCTAAAGAAAGTAAAAACTTTAAGAAATGATTCTTAGAAGTTGTAATTTGCTATAACACGTACTACGTCTAGAGTGTCTTCACCATCTATATCAGCATAAACATAAGCTGCAGTTAAACCTAAAGCATCTGTAAGTTTTGTTGAGTAAACAAGATCAAACTCATTATAGTCAGCATCATCATTAGAAGAGTCTGCATATGCTGCAGCAAAGTTTCCACCAAGTGCATCCATGTTAGCACCTACAACAATTTTATCTTCATTCAACATTGATCCACCATTAATTTGGTCAAATACTGTATTTGTATAAAGTGCAGATGTTTCGCCACCAACTTGGAACATAGCACCATCTGATACTGTAGAGTATGCAGCCATAAGGTTGATACCGCTAACTGAACCATTAACTTTTGCACCGAATGCAGTCATGTCATCAGAAAAACCATCACTCATTACAGTACCACCTTGGATAGCAACACCAAAGTCACCTGCATTGTATGCTGCATCACCCCAAAGGATATTAAGGTCATCAGTAGTATTAATATCTGCAACCATATTTGCAGCATAGTACCAAGAACCTGTCAATGTCAAGTTTTCGATTGATTTGTTTTGTACAGTTAACATATATACACCGTCACTATCATTCAATGAATTGAAGTCAGTTATGTTGTTCCCTGCACCAAAAGCATTATAGTTAGCACCAGCTACCCATGCTCCAACTAAAGTTGTGTTTTCAATATCAGTATTTACAACTAAAACTGAATCAAATGTATTTTCAAATACGTTCCAGTTTTCAGAGTAAGCAAATGGAGAAAGTGATTGAGG
>JAPHUJ010000069.1 GCA_026193735.1 Sulfurovum sp. | reverse complement strand
TCATTGCTATAGGTGCGCAGGAACGCCTAAGTTACAAGGATAAAACGACCACTTATACCGATAAAACCGGTACTAAAAAAATCTTAGACAAAGACCCGTTTAGCTTTCTAAAAACGTATTATAATGCTGTTGACAAAGCGGTTTATAAAGAAAAGGCTTTAGAAGTCGGTTTCTCTTTTGTAGATGGATTTATAGGCTTCATCGCGTATGATATGGTAAAAGTATTTGAACCTGTACTTGAAGAGAGTATGGATGACCTACTTGATCCGCTAGACACTCCAGACCTTGATCTGGTACGTCCTAAGATCATCATCGCATACTCACACAAAAGCGCAAAACTTACACTTATTCTCAATGATGACTCCATGGAATCGGGGATTGCATCCATAGAGGACATCTTACAGAATACATGTACCCCTATGCCGCTTAAAGCGGTAAAACTTGAAGGTGAAGGTACTTTCAGTATAGATGAAGAACGTTTTAAAGCACTGGTTGTTGAATCCAAAGAGAGCATACGTTCCGGAGATATTTTTCAAATACTTTTAGCGAATAGATATACACAAAAAGGTAAAATAGATCCATTAAGTTTCTACAGAATACTACGCTCTAAAAATCCTTCACCATATCTTTTCCTGCTTGACTATGAAGACTTTTCTATCTGTGGTTCTTCCCCGGAAGTAATGGTCCGTCTAACAGAAGGTGAAATACTTCTTCGCCCTATCGCAGGTACGAGAAAACGTGGAAAGAACCATCAGAGAGACAGAGAGTTGGAACTTGAAATGATAAATGATCCTAAGGAGTGTGCAGAGCATCTTATGCTCATAGACTTAGGACGAAATGATGTCGGTCGTGTTGCACAAACAGGTACCGTGAAAGTAACTGATATGATGCGTGTAGAAAAATACTCTCACGTAATGCATATGGTCTCAGATGTAGAAGCTATGCTAGATGAAGATAAAGACATGTTTGATCTCTTTGCAGCTACATTTACCGCTGGAACTATGACAGGTGCTCCTAAAATAGAGGCGATGAAACTCATCGCAAAATATGAAGGTCTAAAACGTGGTTTTTACTCTGGAAGTGTCGGCTACTTCTCTTTTAATGGGAACATGGACTCAGCCATCGCTATACGTACTGCGCTCATAAAACCAGATAGCATCACGCTTCAGGCTGGTGCCGGGGTTGTTGCAGACTCACAACCGGAACTGGAATACCTGGAAGTGAAGAACAAACTGGGAGCGCTACTCTCTACACTGAAAGAAATGGAAGCACTTTAAAGATGAGCAAAGCACTCTTTGCCATCTTTGGAAACCCTGTTTCTCACTCCAAGTCTCCACTGATGCATAACCTCTCTTTTCAAGGATTAGGGTTTGATGGATGTTATACACGTTACTTACTTGAAGATGGGTCTAAATTAAAAGAAACATTCTTTACTCTTGGCCTAAAAGGTATCAATATCACCGTACCACATAAAGAATATGCCTATAACGCATGCGATATATTGGACCCGTTTGCTAAAAAAGTCGGTGCAGTCAATACCATTGTTGAAAAAGAGGGGAAACTCTATGGGTACAATACCGATGCACCAGGATTTTTAAAAGCTATCTCAGAATTTGAAAATGTAAAAACAGTACTTTTTTTAGGTGCCGGTGGTACAGCAAAATCAACTTCAGTCATACTCAAAGAGGCAGGGTATGATGTAACCATCATTAATCGAAGTGAAAATAGGTTAACATACTTTAAAGATGAAGGGTTTAAAACGTATACTTTTGATACTTTTATATCTGATATCTCTTTATCTCAAACCTATGATCTCATCATCAACATGACTTCAGCAGGGCTTGAAGATGATTCACTTCCTGCACCTTCCGAGATACTAGAACAAGTCATACCTGCAGCAAAAGCCTGTGTCGATGTCATTTATGGGAAAGAGACACCTTTTTTAAAACTTGCAAGAACCCATAATAAGCTGACAAAAGATGGAAGTGATATGTTGCTCTATCAAGGCATCATCGCTTGTGAGTATTTTACTGACCATGCTTATACATTTGGGAACATCAAAATGTACATGAAAAAAGCATTTATACTATAGTCATTCATTTGACTTCAATTAACCTTTAGTCATTAAAATAAGAGTATATAGATAACATATGAGGAAAGCCATGATAAATATTTTAATGATTGAAGATGATACTGAATTTGCTGAACTTCTTTCCGAGTATCTTGCACAGTACGACATCAAAGTTACTAACTTTGAAGACCCCTACCTGGGACTCAGTGCCGGAGTTAAAAAATATGACTTACTTATACTAGACCTCACCCTTCCAGGTATGGATGGTCTAGAAGTATGTAAAGAGGTTGTAGAAAAGTATGATATTCCCATTATCATTTCCTCAGCACGTTCAGATATCAACGATAAAGTAGAAGGTTTTGCTCTGGGTGCAGATGACTACCTGCCAAAGCCCTATGATCCAAAAGAGATGTATGCACGTATCACCTCTCTCCTTAGACGTTATTCTAAATCAAATAACAACGAAATAACAGCCCCTGCAGGTGATTTTGAAATTAAGGGCGACACCATCTACTTTAAAGGGGAAGCACTCTCTTTGACCCCTGCTGAATTTGAGGTACTTTCCTTACTCGTCAAACATCAGGGCATTACCCAATCTCGTGAACAGATCATCAATACGTCTGGTACTATGAGCATAGATTCACAAGGAAAAAGTCTAGACGTTATCATCTCAAAAATACGTACTAAGCTTGGTGACAATAAACGTATACAGGCTGTACGTGGTGTGGGGTATAAACTCGTATGATCATTACCTCATTGCGTAGTAAAATAAGGGTTGTTTTTTCTATTACACTTCTTTTACTAGGTGCTTTATTTGTGTTTTCTATCAAATATGATCATGCAATGGTGGAGGAGAGAAATATTGCACAAGAGCAAGCCATTTCCCACTATTTGTATATGTACTATTTAAAACATGGAAAGATAGATGAAGCGTATCTTGATGCTCAAAATGTTTCCCTTATCACCGATAAAGGAACAGTCGTTCAAATAGAACGTTTCTTTAAAGAAAAGGGGAAACTTAAACGTTATGCTGTGGATACCTTCCATTTAAAGCGTATCATTATCATCAACAATGATAGATTCAAACTCATCCTTGAAAACAAAAATAAAGCGAAGTTCCCACTTATACGTGCACTTATTTTCTCCGCAGTATTTCTTCTTATTGTGCTTTTATATTTATGGATCATGAAAAGTTTCAATCCACTCTCCAAACTTAAAAGCCAGATACAAACTTTCTCAAAAGGTAACTTGGATATAGAATGTAAAAGTGACAAAAAAGATGAGATAGCAGAGGTCGCGAATGAATTTGATCATGCTGTAACGATGATACGTGAACTTTTACATTCTCGCCAACTTTTTTTACGTGCGATCATGCATGAATTAAAAACGCCTATCGCAAAAGGCAGACTTGTCAGTGAAATGCTAAATGATGAAAAAAATAAAGCGCGCATGCATAGTATCTTTGAGAGACTTAATCTACTTATTGATGAATTTGCAAAAATAGAGAAAATTACTTCTAAGAACTTTGATCTAACCATCAAGCCTTATAAAATGAGCGACTTGGTTGAAGCCAGCATAGATATGTTAATGATAGAAAATCCAAAGCATCTCATCACGACTCAAATTGAGAAAGATTATAGTCTAAATGTTGATTTTGAACTTTTTACACTTGTGCTCAAGAATATACTTGACAATGGTATCAAATACAGTACAGATAAACACATCACAGTAGTAATAGGTCAAAATAAATTGAAGATCATTAACCATGGAGAGGCGCTAAAAGAACCTTTAGATAATTATTTCAAACCCTTCCATGCCTCTAAGAATGGGTTAGGTTTAGGGCTTTATATTGTCAAAAGTATTTTGGATATTCATCAAATGGAGTTAGACTACCAACATAAAGATAAAGAAAACATCTTTACGGTAGTCTAATAAAATTATTGCGCTTTAATCGTATCAGAAAGAGTAAAGGCAAGCTCTAAAGCCTGATTTGCATTTAGTCTTGGATCACACTGTGTATGATATCTGCTTGCAAGTCCTTCAGAAGTAATGGCACAAGAGGTACTACCTGTACATTCCGTAACATCATTACCCGTCATCTCTAAGTGGATACCGGCAGCCACTGTTCCCATCTCTTTATGGATAGCAAAGAACTGCTCCACTTCTGAAAGTATATTGTCAAAATGTCTGGTTTTATAGCCAGATGAACTTTTCTCAACATTTCCATGCATAGGGTCACAAGACCACACAACATTTCGTCCTTCATCTTTTACACGCTTCAAGAGTTTAGGGAAATACTCTCTGATCTTATCTGCACCCATACGAACAATAAGATTTAGTCTTCCCTCTTCATTGTTAGGATTCAGTACATCGATAAGATCAATAAGCTCATCTTCTCCCATGCTTGGTCCTACTTTACAACCAATAGGGTTTTGAATCCCTCTAAAGTACTCAATATGAGCATCGGTAAGCTCCCTTGTTCTATCCCCTATCCATAACATATGTGCAGAACAGTCATACCATTCACCTGTATCTGTATCATTTCTTGTAAGTGCCTCTTCATAGTTCAAAAGTAATGCTTCATGTGAAGTATACAGTGTTGTTTGGTGAAGTTGGGGCATAGTGTCACTATTGAGTCCGCATGCTTCCATAAACTTCATTGCGTGGTCAATTTTAGTACTTATTTCATCATAACGTTTACCTAGCGGATTGTCTTTAATAAAATCAAGATTCCACTGATGCACCATCTTTAAATCTGCCAAGCCGCCTCTTGAAAACGCACGCAAAAGGTTAAGTGTCGCAGCAGATTGATTATAGGCTTTGAGCATATTTTTAGGGTTTGGGACTCTTGCTTCTGCCGTAAACTCCATGCTATTTATGATGTCACCACGGTACGATGGTAATTTAACGCCATCTATCTCTTCAAAGTCAGAAGATCTGGGTTTTGCAAACTGCCCTGCAATACGTCCTACTTTTACGATAGGTTTACCCGTACTGTACATCAACACCATGTTCATTTGAAGCATCAGTTTAAAAAGATTTTTTATGTTTTTCGCATCAAAGTCAGAAAAACTTTCTGCACAGTCCCCACCTTGAAGTAAAAAGGCTTCACCTCTTCCTGCTGCAGCCAACTTTTCTTTCAGTTTTCTTGCTTCACCTGCAAAAATAAGCGGCGGGTATGAATGTAATTCATCTTCAACTTTTTTAAGAAGTTCTTGGTCTTGGTATGTTGGTTGTTGCTTTATTGGAAAATTTCTCCAGCTACTAGGTGTCCAACTCATGATATATCCTTAAAAATAAATTGGATGATTATAGCTAAAAAAGATGAAAAGAAGATGTTAAGTTATTCACAGGGGTGAAAGGCTAGTGAATAACTTTTATATATAATTAAAATAAGATTTACTTTTTCACAACAAAAGTCACAAAGTTTGCCCACTGAAAAACAGTTTCTATATGTTTAAACCCTGCATCTTTACACATCTGTATATTCTCTTTTATGGTAAAGGGGATGAGTACATTTTCTAAGGCTTCTCGCTTTTGTGCTATTTCATATTCACTATATCCCTGCTCTTTTTTATAGTCATAATAAATATCTATAAGTACTTTATCAAGCTTCTTGTCTTCAAAAACCACTTTCTCGGAGAAAATAAAAAACCCATCATCTTTTAACCCATCATATAGCTTTTTCATCAGTTCCAGACGTTGCATAGGACGAATGAACTGTAATGTGTAGTTTGCCACAATAATATCTTCCTGCATATATGCATACGTCAACATATCTGCCAATTCCAAGTCTATAGTTGCACCAAAAGCCTGACATTTCTGCTTTGCCCTGTCTAACATAGCCTGAGAGTTATCTAAACCTTTCAAGTGCATTTTTACATCCATTTTACTGTGGAGATCCAATAAAAACTTTGCTGTTGAAGAACCAAGATCAAGTACTTTCTTGCCTTCTTCCTGTTCTGCTAAAATAAGTGATATGATCAACTTCCTTACCTCATCATAAAAAGGTACAGAACGACTTAACATATCATCAAAAACAGAAGCTACCGCTTCATCAAATTCAAACTTTTTTTCTATGGGTTTATTAAATACTTTATCTTGCATCATCATTTCTTTACATTTTATTTTTATCATTATATTAAAAGAGTATTCTAAATCAGTTGAAGCACTAAATTTACTTATTTCATATTTTTTCATGAAGGTTAAAGCTATTTACATTAAAATTAAAAATATGGAAAAATTAACTGTACTTATCGTAGATGATGATAAAACAACTGCCTCTATACTTAAACATATGTTATATACATATACAGATAACGTACTTACGGCATCTGATGGTATAGAAGGACTTGCACTTTTTCAAGTACATCATCCTGATATCATTCTCTCTGACATCAATATGCCACGCATGAGTGGTCTGGAAATGGTTGAACAGATAAGAAAAACAGATGAAAATGTGAAGATAGCCATCTTTACAGACTTTGAAAAACGTGATATTCTCCTCAAATCTATTGAGCTGGGTGTCAATCAATTCCTTTCAAAGCCATTTGCAGCAAAAAGTTTTTCAAAAACAATACAAAATCTTTATAATGAGATCATAGAGAAAAGACGTAGCAATCGAGAGATTCAAAGACAACAAAATATACTTCATGCTATCAATGAAATGTCCCATAATTTTTTACAACAATCTGACTGGATGGCATCACTGCAGCAAGAGATGCGAAACCTTAAAGAAGCTTCTAGCATGTCATCCATATTCATATACCAAAATGAACACGATAACGATAATCTATCAGCACACAAACTTTTATATATCAACGATAATGCAGAAGCCAAAAGCAAGAAACGTATTCATTACCGTAAACATTATTTTATGCGATGGAAAAACCAATTAGAAAAAAACTTGCCCGTCAATGGGAGTAGAGATGATTATGATAAATCTAAAAAGAAACTTTTGGACCTATTTAAAATAAATTCTCTACTCATACTGCCTATCTTTGTACAAAATAAATGGTGGGGATTCCTGGGTATTGGAGATGAACACAAACAAATACTGGAATCTACAAATGTTGAAATGCTCAGTACTGCAGCATCGATCATAGGTTCTGCCATCAATAATAGAAACAACCTTAAGTCACTTGAAATGTCTTCTGCAGTCTCTGAACATACAATGGATGGTGTTTTGATCACAGATTGCCATAATAATATTGTACATGTTAACAATGCATTTCTTGATATCACAGGATACTCACTTGAATCTGTAATTGGTAAAAATCCTAAAATCCTAAAATCCGGAACACATGATAAACATTTTTATCAAAAAATTTGGCATCATTTATCTTTGTATGGTTATTGGCAAGGGGAAATAACCAATCGTAAAAAAAATGGTGAAATATATATCGAATGGTTAAGCATTAACACCATCAAAAACGCTCACGGTCAGATAGAAAACTTTATCGGTGTTTTTTCAGATGTTACACACCAGAGAAAGGATGCACATAACCAAGCCTACTTGGCAACACATGATCCCCTTACAGGTCTTTCCAACAGACTTCTATTCAACGATAGATTAGAACATGCGATCAATCATGCTGAAAGATTCAATAAATGTATTAGTCTCATATTTTGCGACCTAGACAATTTCAAGCCTATCAATGATACCTATGGTCACTCAATGGGAGATGAAATTCTAAAAAGAGTAGGGGCTTCTCTCAAAGAGATTTTAAGAAAAGACGATACAGTTTGTCGTTTCGGTGGAGATGAATTTGTAATACTTGTTGAAGACTTAGATAGTTTTGAGTATCTTGACGAAATCTTACAAAGGATCAATGATCTCAGCAATACACCTTGTGTCATAGATGGGAACACTATTACTATAGGTATGAGTATTGGTGCTTCGATCTATCCAGATGACGGAGAGAAACCGGAAGAGTTGATAAAAGCTGCAGACACTGCTATGTACAGAGCAAAAAATAGTGGTAAAAATCGTATAGAGTATTCCCAATCGGATCTCAACGTGTATTGTCTCAAAAAATACCAAGGTATCGATCACACACATATTCACTTACTGTAAAAAACGAATAACTTTCACCCTTCACCTATAAACTCTTGCATTATTTTATAATATCTAGCATCTGATGAGATATCGATATGTCCTCTATTTTTAATTGTCATAACCTGTAATTGATCCGTTTCAAAGGCATCTATGAGGTGTTGCGTACGTTCTCTTGTGATAACATTATCATTTTGTGCAATGACTATCATTGTTTTTGCTTTAATATCTTTTATTCTACTCACAGAATCATACTTATCATGAAGAAGAAACGATATAGGAAAGATGGGGTACCTACCTTGTGCTACTGCCAGTACACTGTCATAGGGTGTGATTAAAGCAAGTTTAGATACATTTCTTTGGGAGGCTACATAAGTTGCAATACCTGTCCCTAAACTTCGTCCAGCTATAGCTATCTCTGTATGTTTCGAGTGCGCCAGATCATAAAGTGATAACGCATCACTATAAAGTGCTCTTTCACTTGCCTTACCTGTACTTCCCCCATACCCGCGATAATTCATCAAATACACTGTAAATGTAGAAAATTGTTCAGCAATCTCAGGAGCACTGAAAGCCACAGATTCGGCATTACCACCAAAGTAAAGTATGGCATTTCTATGTCCTTTATTTAAAACAATGACTTTAATAGATTCCCTCTCATTTTGAAGTGTCATCTGTGTATATGGTGTGGGGCGTTCAGGGGTAGGGAAATAAAGAAAATCTCTCTGATTGATATAGAGGAACAATGCCATTCCCATATATCCTATCAGTAAAAAGCTACTGATCTTTTTTAGTATCTTCTTAAGATTCGGCATTTAGTGCCTCACTGTACTGCATTTTAATACTTGTCATACCAGTATCTTTTTTGCACTGCCTATATCATCTTGAATTTGTTTTTTCAATGCATTCAGACTATCAAACTTTTTATTTATACGTATGAAGGCTACAAACTGTAACGCTATCTCTCCTTCTACTTTACCGATGTCTGTATCTAAGATATGTGTCTCTACTGCGTAAGAGTCATCCGTCGTGACACGGTGTCCCAAAAAACTTACAGAGTTGAACCATTTCCCCTCTATACGTGTACGGGTAGCATAGACACCTTCCAGTGGAAGCTGATACTCTTTTACGGCTAAGTTCACTGTAGGAACTAACTCTTTTTTACCTAGTCCTTGTCCTTGTATCACTTTACCCTCTATGCAGTACGTTCTACCCAGCAATGCATTTGCCAGCTCTACTTTACCCTCACGTAAATAGGCTTTAATCGTACGCGAGTGGATAGCTATGCCTTCATGGCTCACTTCATCTACTATAACTACTTTTCTGTCAGACAATGTATTTAACATTTCTGCATTGCCTGCTTTATTTTTACCGAAGTGAAAATCATATCCTACGACAATAGTTTCAAGTGCAGGAAAATCAACGGTCAGTTTATGTATAAATGCTTCAGGGGTGAGCGATCTTATGGTATCAAAATGATAAAAACAACATACTTTTGAAGTAAAAAGTGAACGTTTATATCCTGGTGTCAGGTAGCCGCCATTTCTTTCTATAATAACCAATGCATCTACTTTGTCTATAAGGGTTTGATGTGCAATATGCATACCGTCAAACGAACCTATGGCAATAGTCTTAATATCATTGCTTAACTGCAAATCTACTTCTCCATTTTTACAAAATGATAAAGATACTCTTGGTTGCCCTCTTTACCTTGAACTTGTGAGAGTGCCTGGTATTTAAGTTGCCATCCTAGTTTTTCAGCTTCTGCTTCAAAACCTTCTTTTCGTCTGGCTATAGCATCAAGATCCTGTACCACACCTTTACTGTCACGTTTCACATCTTTGCCTACTTCAAATTGCGGCTTATAGAGAATAACGATATCTGTACCATTTTGACTAAGTCTGTCTATATCCTCTGTTATCTGCAATATAGAGATAAAAGAGACATCACATGTGATCAATTCAAAAGATTCATCACTTTGAAAATCTCGGATGTCTGTCTCTTCATATAATGAAAGCTTTTCATTATTACGCAGTGAAATATGCAGTTGGTTTTTTCCCACATCCACGCAAGAAAGTGTTGACACACCATTTTCAAGTACTATCTGAGCAAATCCTCCCGTACTCGAACCTATGTCTAACGCTCTTTTACCCTTAAAATCAATCGGGTGTTCAGCCAAGAAGTTCTCCAGCTTACGTGCTGCACGACTTGTATAAAACTTTTCATCTGTCACATCCACAATAGAGTTCTTATCTATCTTTGTAGAAACTTTAGGTAGTTTTCCATCTACTTTTACTTTTCCAGCTTTTATCGCATCATGCGCACGATTACGACTTTCAAAGTAACCCTCTTCTACCAAGTATTTATCTAGTCTCATAACATTGCCCTCATTTCATCTTCGCTCAGGGTATTTACACCCAAACTCTCAGCCTTGGTCAGTTTAGATCCGGCATCTTCACCATACACCACATAGTCTGTCTTTTTACTCACAGAACCACTCACTTTGGCACCCAGCTTTTCAAGCATCTCCTTGACTTTCCCACGGCTTACGGACATAGACCCGGTCAACACCACTGTTTTGTCTTTAAAAGGGTTTTCAATTGCTTCTATTTTCTCTTCTACGGTAGGTTGTATAGTCTCAAAAAGTTTTAAGACAAAGTCATGGTTGACACGCATAAACTCCAGTAAAGAGTTTGCCATCTCTTCACCTATGCCATCTAGAGAAACAACTTCTTCAAATGTTGCATTTACAATATCAAGTCCAAACTCTAAAGCCAATGCTCTACTTGCCACTTCTCCGATATGTTCTATGCCCATCGCAAAGATAAGTCGGTAAAGAGGTACACCTTTTGTAGTAGCTATGGCATCAAGAAGGTTTTGTATACGCTTTTCTTTAAAACCTTCCATTCCTTCCAAAGCTTCAAATTTCAAATGATAGAGTCCTAAAATATCTTCTATTTTATGTTCTTTGACAAGTATTTCCACTATCTTAGATCCAAGTCCGTCTATGTTCATACATCCTTTTTTAGCAAAATGAATAATGGAATTTACCACTCGGTCCGGACAGTCCAAATTTTGACACTTAATCAGTGTACCTTCATCAAGAAGTTCACTTTTGCAAGTGGGACACTTTGTCGGTCTCTCAATAGCCACCTCTGACCCGTCCCGTCTATCAATCAACACTTTGGTGATCTTAGGAATGACATCACCTGAGCGTATAAGTATGACGCTGTCGCCTACCATCAAACCTTTTCGTTCTATCTCATCAAAATTATGCAGTGTTGCACGGCTTATGACAGCACCTTCCACTTCTACGGGTTCTACCTCTGCTACAGG